>DATHKV010000212.1:0-2905 GCA_035488895.1 Steroidobacteraceae bacterium | reverse complement strand
TAGAGTCCTCTGTCCATGATTAATGCGTGATGTTAATGACGGTTTGGGAGAGCTGATTCGCCGTCGTGATGACCTGCGCATTGGCCTGGAAGGCGCGCTGCGCGGTGATCATGTTCACCAGCTGCGTGGTCAGATCCACATTCGAGGCCTCCAGCGCGCCCGATTGGACCGAGCCGAATCCGGCTGAGCCGGCGGTGCCGGAAATGTGGGTGCCCGACGCGAAAGTCTCGGCCCAGCTGGTGTCGCCCAACTGTTTCAAGCCCTGCGGATCCGGGAAATTGGCCAGCGCCAGCTGTCCAAGCTGCGTCGACCGGCCGTTGGTGTACACCGCCGATACGACGCCCGTGGGGTCGATCGACACGGTGCTCAATTGACCGGTGGCGAAGCCGTTCTGGATGATCGACGTCACGCCGAAACCGCCGCCGAACTGGGTGGTCTTCCCGAAATTGAAGGTCATGTTCATCGGCGCCGCACCGTCCGTCGGCGCGAAGCCGGGGAAATTCAGGCCGCCGCCCACCGGGGCTGTAACGGCGCCGGCGCTCGAGAACGTCAATTGATTCGTGGTCGGATCCAGCACGTTGTTCACCGTCATGTTCACGTTCCACACGCCCGGCGCGGCCGTCTGCGTGAAGAAGAATGTGGCGGGAAACGAATTTCCCAGCGAATCGTAGACGGTGGTCGAGGTGGATTGGTTGTAGGTCGCCGGATTGGTCGGATCGAACGCACCGCCGGTGGGCGGCGTGGTGCCGGCCGGCAAATTCAGGATGACCGTGCCGGTGGTCGTGGCCTGCGGGGTGCTCTGCGCGGTCTGCAGATTCAAATCCGACAACGAACCGGTGTTGAAGCCGCCGGTGCTGGTGGGCGGATAGACCTGCAGCGCCTGGCCGGTGGCGGTCACGACGTTGCCGTTCTTGTCCTCGGAAAATTGCCCGTTGCGCGTATAGACGATGCCGTTGCTGGGATCCTGCACGGTGAAGAAGCCGTCGCCGCTGATTGCAATATCGAGATTCGACCCCGAGGTGCTGATATTGCCCTGAGTGAACTGCTGGGCGGTCGTCGACAGACGTACGCCTTCGCCGACCTGGGAGGTATTGAGGTTCACCGCACCGGCGGCGAACACATCGGCGAATTCGGCGCGGGATTGCTTGAATCCGACCGTGTCCGCGTTCGCGATATTGTTTGCCGTCACGTCAAGATCGGAACTCGCCGCAGTCAATCCCGATAACGCAATGTCGAAAGAAGCCATGGTTTACTCCTGAATGAATTAGTTTGAGATCTGCTGGACGCTGCTGAACGGCACGCTGCCGATTCCCGCCACGTTCAGAGTCAGTCCCGTTGATCCCGCACCCATGCTGACGCTCTCCACGGTGCCGTTGACCAGCGTGGTCGCTGCGGTGCCGGAAGCCGCACCCGCGTATTGCGCGGTGAGTGTGTAGGTTCCCGGCGGAGCCTGCGATCCGCTGTTGGTGTTGCCGTTCCAAGAGAAGCTCGTCATGCCCGCCGACTGCGCGCCCAGGTTGATCTGACTCACCAGCGCGCCGCTGGCGTCGCTGATATTGAGCACGACCTGCGAGGTGGTCTGCGGAATGCTGATGGCGCCCGTCACCGGCGCCCCGGCTGTCAACGTCGCGGTGCTGCTGGCGACCAGCGCGTGATGGCCCAGGAGCGACGATGCTTGCAGCGCCTGGCCCGAGCTCAGAGAGTTCGACAGCGTGCTGAAAGAGGTATTGAGCGCCGTGATGCCCTGCACCTCGCTCAAGGAGGCGAGCTGCTGCAGGAAAGTATTGCTGTCCACAGGACTCGTGGGATCTTGGTTCTTCAACTGCGCCAGCATGAGCGTCAGGAAATCCGTGCCGCCCAATGTCGTGCCATTGGTCGCAGGCGTCGAACTGCCTGTGCCGCCCGTGCCGCCCGTGCCGTTGGTGCCGTTGGTGCCGTTGGTGCCGGTACCCGTGCCCGCGGGCGGGGTGGTGGCGTGTGTTCCGTTGATTAACATTGGTGCTTACCCTTCTCGCCTAGTGGCCCATCGCAATGGTTTTGAGCAGTAAATCCCGCGCCGTATTGATCGCGTCCACGTTGGTCGCGAACGTGCGGTTGGCCGAGATCATGTTGGTCATCTCTTCGATCGAATTGACGTTCGAACTGAAGACATAGCCATCCTTGTTGGCCGCGGGGTTTTCCGGCTGATAGCGCATCAAGGGCGGCGCGGTGCTTTCGACCACCCCGAGGACCCGCACGCCGACGCCGGCATCTTCTTGATCGAAGCTCGCCGCGGAATTGTCCATCATGGTTTGAAACACCGGATGGCGCGCCCGATAAATCTTGCTGGGATCGCCGTTGACGCTTTCGGCGTTTGCCAGGTTGCTCGCCGTCGTGTTGAGGCGGATCGTCTCGGCATTCAGCGCGCTGCCGGCGGTATTGAATATATTGAACAGTGACATGTTCTCTCCTTAAGGCTGTTACTGGCCGTTGATGGCCAGCGTCAGCTCCGCAATCCTGCCGTTGATGAACCCCAGGCTCGCCTGGTAGCGCACATTGGTTTCCGCGAAGGCCGCTTGTTCCACCGGCATTTCCACGGTGTTGCCGTCGAGCGAAGCCTGAAACGGATTTCGGTATTTCAGGTCGGCGGAGGGCGTCGATGGATCGTTCAACATGATGTGAGCGCCGTCGGTGACGGCCATCGGCAGCGGCGCCGCATCGCTCTTGCTGAGCACCGCGCTAAAATCGAGGTCGCGCGCCTTGTAGTTCGGCGTGTCGGCATTGGCCAGATTGGTCGCCAATATTCCGACGCGCTGCCCCTGCAGCAGCAGTGCTTGCTCATGGATTCCGAAAATGCTCTCGAACATGCGATTGACTCCTCTGGTTGGGTAGTAGCAAGAGGTGTGCCAACCGATAAACCGGCGCA
>DATHKV010000211.1:0-7508 GCA_035488895.1 Steroidobacteraceae bacterium | reverse complement strand
ATGTTCGTTCAGGCAGACGCCGTCGAATCCCGCCTTTGCGGCGTGCGCGTATTCGTCCAAGGTCCAGTTATAGAACTGACCCACCCTCGCCGGATCCGCCAGCTCATGGAATGGCGGATCCACCCAGACGGATTTGTACTTCTTCTCAAAATCATCGGGGAGTTCGCGGTGCGGCATCACTCCGAAAAACGAAACCTTCATGCGAACTCCTCCCCTTAAATTCCCATTGCCATCGCAGTAAATTATAAAACAAGACGTCGTGTCAAGTCAATCGCACACAGACGGCTCAGATTGATGCCAATTATTCATTCGTCTCAGGCTAGATAGATCACACCACGTCGCGTATTCTATGCGAGCGGTAGCGGTGGAGATCTCATGAAGCAAAGACGCGTAGCGACGGGACAGTCCGCGGACGGTAAGTCGGTGATCGTGGCGGACGAATCGATCGAACCTGTCATGGTTGCACTGGCACCGGGTCTCGAATGCTTTCCCATCTGGGGATCCGACCGAGCGGTGAACTTGCCCCACGATGGCTCGAAACCATTGACCAGCGGCTGGTTTCCTCCGCAGAGCGGCTTTCGTTTCACGATACTGACCATCCCGCCCGATGATCAGGCTGCGCCTCCGGCAGACATCAAAGCCGCATTGGCCGAAGCATCCGAGAAGCTTCCGGGCATGCTCGAAGCCGTGGACGTCGCCTTTCCCCATATGCACGCCACTGACACGGTCGACTTCGTGGTGGTCCTGTCGGGAAGGCTCTGCTTGGAAGTTGACGACGGCAAGGAAGTCGAATTGTCCCCCGGTGACAGCGTGATCCAGAACGGCACGCGCCATGCCTGGCACAATCGGTCATCGGTGCCATGCCAGATTGTGTCCGCAACCATCGGTGCAAGACGAACGTGAATGAGGACAACCCACGTGGTAAGAGGCCGCAATTTTGGCTATTATGCGTGAGCCTGATTCCCTCGCATTTGCTGGGCCGGCCATAAAAAAGGAAGTTTTAGAATTGGGATCAAAGCGCAGCACGCGCAAAGCGGCGAATAGCGAAAAGCGCAAGCCCGTAACTCGGGTCCGCAAACGTATTGCCCGCCGGCGCGACGATCTCATACTGGACGCGCTCGAGCGCTTGCTCGCGAAGAAGTCCATGGCAGAGCTGGACGTCGAGCCCATCGCGGTCGAGGCCGGCATTACGCGGACCCGCTTTTATCATTATTTCCAGTCGAAGCATGACGCACTTGCAGCATTGCTGCGCCGCCTGCGAGGTGTGCTGGGTGAAGCCTACAAACACCCGGATAGTTGGTTCGTCGGCCGCGCACCTCACGTGCGGCCTCGTGAATCGATGCGCAAGACCATCGGCATTGTCGCCAAGAGCTGGTCACCGCATCGCTTCGTCCTGCGCGAGACATCGGATTTGTGGACGGCGCCTCTCACCGTGCGAGACGCATGGCTTCAGGCAATAGACTTTGCGGCGGATCAAGTGGCTGAATCCATTGAACGCGAGCGCAAGCTCGGCGTCGCGCCGCCGGGCTACGATGCCCGTCTCATCGCCGAGGGACTGATCTGGCAAAGCGAACGCACCTTTTTCCGAGTCTACGCCGAAATTCCGGGTGCCATGGGCGAGGACGAGGCCAAGGCCGTCGGGCTCGAACTCTGGATGCGCACCATTTTTCTGGACGACGACCCGGATCCGCAAACAAAGAAATGACGCCGCGGTTAAGGTCTTGGTGCCCGCAGATCATCGGGGAAGGAATCGACACCGATGACACGCAGCGTACAGTCTGTGATCTGGTAAAACTCAAAGCGAGCAGTGCGCACTCGATCAAAGACTCGGGCGACATCGAATCCGATTGCCGGCTCCCACATTCCTTCAGTTGGGTATTCTGCTTCTGAAAACCACCGGCAATCCAGCACTTCAGGCAATGCCGGGTGAAGCATCAGCGGCGCATCGATGACGGCCAGGAATCCTATGTGGACCTGATTCATATTGGGCAGGCTCACGATGGAATGCGGTATCATTTGCTCGCATCTGAGCTGCACTCCGGCTTCCTCGTGGATCTCGCGTACGGCAGCGGCCTCCAACGACTCTCCCGCCTCGACAAAACCTCCCGGGGGCGCCCACTTGCCCGCATAAGGTGACGTACCGCGCTTAACCAACAAAATTCGATTCTGTGAAAATACCAGCGATAGAACCAACACTGTGGGTCCGACATTGACGAGAAAACCGCAGCGGCCGCAAGCCGGCCGCTGACACGAGTCCTCGAGAAGGCCTCTAAGCGGCAACGCACTGCCGCACGCCTGACAGTATTTCGCTGAATAGTCCGGCATTAGCGATGCTGCGTTTATGCGGCCCCCGTTTCGCCCGGTGTCTCGATCTGTTCCGGCAACGGGCGCGCGCCTCGCTTGAGGACCTGCATGGGACCGGATACGCGAAGTTGACAGGCAAGCCGCGAGCCTGGCTTGTCGGCCTTACGAATGAAGGCGAGCCGCACCACCTCATCGCGTCCGATCGCGGACGCGTTCTCCATGCCCTGCTGTACCTCGAGCACACAGACACCGCACGCGGCCTCACCGCCACATACATTGGGCCACCGCCAACCGCTCGCGAGCGCGACCGACATGATCGTCTCGCCGTCGGGAACCAAGATCGTGAGTCCAACGGGCAATATCTCAACGCTGTGTTTCGCCTTTTCACCCATCGGAACTCAGGCCTGCTTGCGCTGCCCTGATGCGCCTCTCGATGCAGTTCAGAAAGTTGCGGATATTGCGTTCCTGGTAATTGGACAGGTGAATCTGCTTGAGTCCGTGTTGCCGCAGACCGGATTGGAACTTGACGAGATTTGCCTGATCCTGATCGAACACCGCGACTCCCTTGCCGAACGCGCCCTGCAACGCCTCCCACGGCTCATCGGTGGGAGTCATCGTCAACGGCGCGTCCTTGGGAAGCGGCGTGCCATCGGGCATGTGCAGCATCGCCATGACCTCGAAGATGCACGACTCATGATCGCCCCGCACCGGCAGAATCCGATAGCCGAGCGGGAAATTTCTGCCGCCGAACAAGAAAAAATTCGGAAAAATGAAATACTGGATCGAGTCCAGCATTTCGGTGTCGCTGGCGTCGGAGAAATCGATGCCGAGTTTATCCTTGCGCGTCTTGCGCGAAATCTCGGCGCAGATTTGCCGAACTTCCTTGGCGCCCGCGCCCTCCGGCAACTCGGGCGCGTCGACGGCTGCAGCGCCGAAGGTGCCGACGATGGCGCTGTCCAGCCAGTCGTCCACGATCATTTGCGAATCGTCGGTCATATCGCCGAGATGGGGACTGGGAACGCCGATGCACATGATCTGACGTGCATGCTCCCCCCAATTATCGTATTGGGAATTGCAGTCGCCCGATATCGACATGATGCCGGCATGCGTTTGATTGACGTGGTACACCTCGAGGAATGCGCCGACCGCCACCTTCCAGTTGCACGGCAGCACCTTGCCGAAATGCCCCACCTTGGCCGCATTGTCGTAAGGCCATGATTTGAAATGTCGGGGGATTGTCGCGCCGAGATAGTCCGCGAACGGCTCGCATTCCGGGTCCATGTTGATGAATACGAAACCATTCCAAGTCCCCACCTTCACTTCGGTGAGATGCACTTGGCTGTCCTTGACGTCCGGAAAATCCCACCGGCACGGAATCCCCTTCAAGCTGCCGTCGAGCTTGTACTTCCAATTATGGAAGGAACAGGCGATTTCCTTGCCGCTCAAGGGATCATGCGCACCGACAAGGCGGGTACCGCGATGCATGCAGGCATTGTAGAAGGCCCTGATTCCGGTCTCCGAGCGCAGGATGATGAAAGACTGGTCGAGCACGTCGTAGACGATGCGGTCGCCGACCGCGGGGATATCATTTTCGCGGCAGGCGAGCTGCCAAGTCCTCTTCCAGACGTGGATCTCCTCCAAATTGGCGTAATCGCGCGACGTAAAGACCGATTTGTCGATCGGTTCGTTCCCCAGATCCGGACTGGAGGTCTCGAGCAGAGCCTCGGGGACAGGACGGGAATCCATGTCGAGATAATCTCGAACGGTCGGAAAGGAGTCTCGTATTTCAGCGCTGATTGGTTTTCGGGCCGCCACCTGTCACTCTCCTGCCTCGTGTCGGCATCGGTCGCAACTACCTGGCCGGGAACCAGGCTTCGAATGCAAAAAACAATACACGATGTCTTGTCTCATTGTCAATGAAGGGCGGGTGGCACGTGAGCGGCGCGCTAACTTGACGAAATACACGACGTTGCGTATTGTGATTTGGCGACGTAATTAGGGGAAGTGCAATGGAAGGGCTGCAAAACAAAGTCATCATCGTCGCGGGAGCGGCCTTGGGGATCGGTGCGGCGACGGCTCGAAAACTTGCCGCGAGCGGCGCCAAAGTCATTCTCGCTGATCTCAACGACAAGGATGCCGCGGCCACGGCCCAGTCGATCAGGTCAACCGGTGGCGCCGCCGCGTCCTTTCGTTTTGACGTTACCGACGAGGAATCGATCAAGCGGCTGATCGCGTATGCCGTCGACACGCACGGTCGTTTGGACGGCCTGCACAACAATGTGGCGAGCATCCCATTGGCCGTAAAAGACACGAATCTGCTCGATATCGACTTCGCGGTCTGGGAGCAGACTTTCCGCATCAATCTCACCGGATGTTTCCTTACCATGCGTCACGCCGTCCCTCAGATGCTGAAGCAAGGCGGAGGCGCGATCGTCAATACCAGTTCTGCGGCGGCGTTCTCAGCCGAACCGGTTCGTCCCGCCTACGGTGCCTCCAAGGCGGGCATCGTGGCCCTGAGCCGGCATGTGGCGACCGCCTACGGACGACAAGGCATCCGCTGCAACGCGGTGGCGCCGGGAGCCATCGCCACCGAGGCGGCACTGGCTGCGGCAAAGCAGATGGACGGCGATCCCGACCAATGGTTCAAGTATATTCGAGAGAACGTCGCGCACTCGCATCGCGACGGCAAACCGGAAGATATCGCCGCCGTTGTCGCCCTCATGCTGTCGGATGAGGGCGCATGGATCAACGGTCAATGCTTCAGCGTTGACGGCGGATGGCTGTTTCGCTGATTCCGCGGCGGAGACGGCCGCGCCGGCCACGCGCTCAAAGCTTGCAATCATGAGCGCTCGCGGCGACGACTCATTGCATCGAGTCCAGTTCACGCCCGATTTGGTCGTGCGAGCGCTTAGTCACGATCTAGGTCGCACGGTAATTCGCGTGATGGACGGCGCCATGATCAGCGCGGCGGCCTTTCGCGACGCGACGAGCCGTTACTGCCAGGCATTGCAATCATTGGGCTTGCCGGTCGGGACGCGCATTGGAATACTGTCGCGCAATCGGCCGGAAGTTCTTTATCTCACCGCTGCCTGCCTGCTGAACCGCTATGTCATGGTGCCTCTGCATCCGATCGGATCGTTGGACGATCACCTCTACGTCATCGAAGATGCCGGCGCCGGCGTTCTGGCCTTCGATGCCGACAACTTCGCTGCGCGCGCCGCCGATATCCAGGCGCGAACGGCGCGGCTGGGCCATCTGCTGTCGCTGGGCGCCGGCGCGCATGGCACGGACCTCAACGGTCTGGCCGCGCGCTTCCTCCCCGCGCCGCTGACCACGCCCGAGATCAGCGGCGACGGTGTCTATCGATTGTCGTATTCGGGCGGCACCACGGGGCGGCCGAAGGCCATCGTCAATACACACCGGATGGGACTGGCATTGCTCACCATCCAACTCGCCGAGTGGGAATGGCCGTCGGACATCCGGCAACTGGTCTGCGCGCCGTTGAGCCACGCCGGCGCCGCGATGTTTCTGCCCACGCTGCTGCGCGGCGGATCGCTGTTACTGCTCCCCGCCTTCGATCCTGTCGAGGCAATGAGCGCAATCGAGCGGCACAGAATCACCTGTGTGCTGCTCGTGCCCACCATGATATATGCGCTGCTCGACCATCCGCGGTTGAGTGAGTTCGACCTGTCGAGCCTCGAGACGGTCTTCTACGGCGCCGCGCTGATGTCGCCGACGCGGCTGCGCCAGGCGATCGAGCGTTTCGGGCCGATCTTTTTCCAATTCTATGGCCAGTCGGAAGCGCCTATGTCGCTCAGCATTCTACGCAGGGCGGATCACCGCATGGACGATCCTGTGCGTCTCGCCTCTTGTGGCCGTCCCGTGCCGTGGGTCGACGTGGCGCTGCTCGACGATAAGAATCGACGAGTTCCGATCGGCACCCCCGGGGAGATCTGTGCGCGCGGCCCGCTCGTGATGGGCGGCTATCACAATAAGCCGGAACAGACCGCCGAGGCACTCGCCGGCGGCTGGCTGCACACGGGAGACGTTGCCGTCGAGGATGGCGACGGGTTCCTGCGCATCGTCGACCGCAAGAAGGACATGATTGTCACCGGAGGCTTCAACGTTTACCCGCGCGAGATCGAGGATGTGCTAAGCGCCCATCCGCTGGTCGCCAACTGCGCCGTGGTCGGCGTGCCTGACCCGCACTGGGGTGAAGCGGTGAAGGCCGTCGTGGTGTTGCGGCCTGGCGCCGCACCCTGCGCCGAGGAGCTGATTGCATTGGTCCGAGAACGGAAGGGCCCGGTGCAAGCACCCAAGACGATAAATTTCGTCGATGCCATTCCGTTAACGGCGCTGGGTAAACCCGACAAGAAAGCGCTGCGCGCGCGTTATGCAGATCAGCTGAGAGGACATGCGCGATGAACAGCCGACTGGTGACCGTAACCTACATCCGGAGCAGTCCCCAGGCGCTGTGGACGGCGCTCATTACGCCGGCTACGATCCGCCGCTATTGGAATGGCGCCTTCCATGATTCCAGTTGGCAGCTAGGCGCGCCTTGGACATTGACTCTGCCCGACGGCCGTGTGGCGGATAAGGGTGAAGTACTGGAGTATGACGAGCCGAAGCGCCTGGCAGTGAGTTGGCGCAACGAATTCAAAGAGGAATTACTGGCGGAAGGCTACTCGCGCTGCCTGTGGGAGCTCGAGCCCGATGAAGGCGACGTCGTGAAGCTCATCGTTACGCACGAGATCGACTTCCCGAACTCGAAGTTCATCGCCGCCGCCGCCAATAGCTGGCCCGCGATCCTGGCAGGCCTTAAAACCCTGCTCGAGACTGGGGCGCCGCTCGACATGTCCCGTCACTGGCCGTCGAAGAAACTGCGCTCTGGGCAGTCCTGAGCGCCACCCTGCTCGACATTCCTTCGGCGCCCCTCGTTCAAAGTCTCTTGTCGGTGCGCGCCGAGAGCGGCGGTCCCTATTCGGTGGCGTTCCGCCGCTATGAACACGCGAAATTCGTGGCAGTTCTGCGCGGTCGCTTCAAATTGCAGATAGACGGCGAGCCCCTGCCCATCCTGATGCGGCGAGGCGATTGTTACGCGCTCACGCGTGGGAGCGCCTATCGAATCTACAATGCGGAGGTGCCCGACAGCGATGCCACCGCGCTATTTTCGTCCTCGGGTGAAGGCGATGGCGTGGTTCGTT
>DATHKV010000210.1:0-21262 GCA_035488895.1 Steroidobacteraceae bacterium | reverse complement strand
CGGTGCAAAAGCCTTGACCAAGCTGTCGATCGGAGCCGAATCGGAGAGGAGCGCTCCATCCTCCATTGCTGCCATGAGATAGCTGTCGGCGTGGGCGCTGCCCGCGACTTCCCAGGTCCGAATATTCGGTGCATCCGCCTGACGAGCTGCGACGTAGCCAAGCCCCGGCAACACGAGATCGGTTTCAGTGATGAACATCAGGACTGGAACGCGGATGTCGGAACGGATATGGACGCTCTCCACTGCGGCTCTTCGAGCGCTGGCCGGCAATAAACGAGCCAGAGGTCGCGATCTACCAACTAGCGTAAAAAGACCGTGTTTGAGGCTGCTCCAGATCGTGCTTGAGGCGAAATTGCCCTTCAGCGGCGCGCCTCCGGCGAACCGCGAATGGATCAGGGCGCCATCGAATACTTTGGCCAACGGATCGATTGCATTGAAGTAGGTGGTGAGGAAGGCCGCGGATTGCGATTGTCCAACAGCCAGAACATGCCTGAGTACGAGTGGCCCGAGCAGCGCTCCCGCCCCAATCCTGATGGCGCCCCCAATCTGGCTAAAGATGTCGAAGGAATAGGCATCGCCAGGATGTACCAAAGAACCATAACGGTCCGGGTCGGCCTTCTTCACCGACATCATCATGCCTGGCAGGCGAATCCCGCCGCCGAGCAGTCCGCCCTTCTGCGCCGACACGGCGACGTAGCCATAGCCGCGCCGTAATATTTCTTGATTTAGATAGGCCCAGTCAGGCGCCGCATCGGTGCCCCCGGTCACATTCAGCCATTCAACGATGACCGTTCCGTTGAACCTGGCCGGATCGGTCGGTCGAACCACTACCAACCGAGTCCGGTACCGCGCAGTCGCTGCCACTACTGCCTGCGGTTGGCGCGCCGCGCCAGCAGGCAAATGGTAGGCCCGCGCCGTGCCGGAGACGAAACGCTCTTCAACAAGGTAGCCTGCCGGCGCATGGTCGAATTGTCCCAGGCCCAGCGTTATCCGCCCCGGGATCGGATCGCTCAACGTTACGGTATCAGCGGGCCCAGTATGTATATCAGCGCTGGTCACGTTGACCATCCTGTGCAATTGCGGAGCTGAGTTCATGCTCCCACTTAGCCAATTCCCGCGGGCTGCGACAGCAAGTTTTGAAGTGCTGTGCGAGAGAACACTTGGGCCTCTGACCGGAGCTAATCATCGTACATTTCGCGTACAGCGTCATTGCCGAGCTTGATGAATCGTTGGCGGGGTATGAACAACATCATCAACCGCATGATCACCCCACCGAAGCTGCCCACATTGGGTCTTACATTGATGGTCTTGCCGAGACCTTCCAAGGCGGCATCGACTACCACGAAGGGATCGATGGGTTGCATCAAGCGAGTCGGGCCTCGACCCCGGGGCAGGGATGCACGAAATCCCGGCGTGTCAACCGCGCCGGGCATCACCGTCGTGACGTCCACGCCATAGGGACTCAACTCCGCCCAGAGGCCCTCGGCGAACACGCGGTCGAACGCCTTGGTGGCCGCGTAGGTGACGATGAAGGAGCAGCCCATTTCGGCGGAGCCGGACGCCATGATGATGACTCCGCCGCGCCGCCGCTGCACCATCGCCGGCGTCAGGCGGTGCGCCAGAATCAACGTCGAGGTGCAATTGATGGCGATCTGCTTCATTTTCACTTCGAGGGGTACTTCCAACCATCGACCCACAGCGCCGATGCCTGCATTCGCGACAAGTAATCCAATCTCCAAATCCGCTATCGCATCGATGGCCGTATTCAATGCGACGGCGTCGGACAGATCGACGGCAACCGTTCTCACCTCGACAGCATGGTCGCGTCGCAATGCAGCCGCTGTTTCTTCGAGACGTCCGGTGTTGATGTCCAGCAATATCAGCGGCATCTTCATGGCGGCCAGGCGCGCGGCATAGCCGGCACCTATTCCTTCGGCACCGCCTGAAATGATGGCCCACTTGCCGTATCGCTGAGAAAAATCGGAACGCGGTGACATGTAATTGCTCTCCCTGCCATTAGTGCAGACTGTCTGATAACGAACCGAAAGAAGACCAAGTCTTGACAGTGCTGCTCGCCACTCCGAGTTTCGACCAATCGCAAACACCTTGCGGGAAGCTGGCCGACAGCTGCTTCCAATCTGCGTCCTCGAATTTCACCTTGTAGTCCTTTCGATCGAGGGGCTTGAGCGAACATTTGATGATGTCTGCCGCAAGCGGTCCACCGGCAACATATCGTGGGAATGCAAACGAAGGAAACAGTGTGTTACAGCGGGTGCTCGGCAGCCGATCGAACGACTGTCGCTCGGCAATAAATTCGTTGGGGCTGCTCCAGCAACCATCCACGGCCGATCTCGGCTTGTTTCGCAAGGTTTTCTCGCGCGCTGATGACGTTGAGGTGTCCGCGCTTACGGCTTCCACCCAGGCGATGAACGTAGACCAAGCCTTCGCAAAGGGCACAGGATTGCCGCGCCACATCACCAAATTCGCGTCGTCGCCGGCGGCCCTGGTCAAGCGTTCGCGTTGGGCAAAATGAAACCACTGGTAGTGATAGCCGCCCTCCTCGTTCATGACGCCGGTAATATCGAATATCGGGATTCCTTTCAAACCCCCGGCACTACTCAATTCGAGTCCGCTTTCATACGCGCGCCGAATGGCGTTAGCATCCCCCTCTACCCGATTCTGCACGTAGTTAAAGTCCGAGTCGTATCCGCCAATGTTCTTGTTGAGCGCTAGGAACTCTTTCGGGCTTATGGCGCCCGAGTTCAGCGCGTTTAGTCCGTACTGCACCCCAACGTTGTCGAAGGGTCGACGCGCGAAGCCGGTCTTCGGGTCAATTCCGTAGATATTGCGAGCATTGTCGAATAGGGTTGGACGCGCACCGCGCCGCGACTTGACCGGGTCATAGCGCAGTGCCTCAGGAATAATCGGGTTCCAGACGGCTGATTTGTAGCCCTCGATATCCGTACGGTTCGGAACCGGATCAATGCGCCCCGCTTGATTCGCGGCGTCGATAAACGCCTTACTACTTTTATATCCTGATACTGCAAGCTGCTGTTCGACCGTGAGTGCGCCTGGGTTCGTGGCAAAGTAGTGCGTCAGCAAATGTCCATCTGCACCAGAGAACGCGATACTCAGAGGATCGGGAAAGGTCGCCGCGATCAATATGCCGTCAAATAAGCCGGGCAACGCGTCGGCAAGTTGGCTGCTGCCATAGGATCCGCCCGAGGCACCCGCGCTCACGGTGAGTTTGGGCAGGCCGTAGGTCTTGATGAAGTGTTCTTTGCTCATCATCGCAGCTTCGCCCGCGAGCACCGAGTTGCAGTTCTGCGAGGCGTTTTGCAGCGTGTTAGCAAATAATGCGTAGCCTTCACCCAACCTTGCCGGGCTAAATAGACTGAATTCGACAACACCGGCCAAGCTCATACTGGCGCCGGCCGTTCCTTGGTGGTACCAGCCCCCTGGACAACCGGCGCCCTCCACGACAATCAGGCGTCTGTTCCAACCTCGTGGCGGTGTTCGCCAACTTGGCTCGTCGTCAAGCGTCGGATCGTGCAGAACCGCGCTTTGGTAAATACCGCGGTCAATGCTTGCAGTCTCGACACGTACCACAAAATTGACGGTTGCGCCCGCAAGCGTCGTTACCTGCGAGACATCGTCGGGCAGCAATTTTGCATTGGGCAACGGTTTGAACGCGGTGCCGCCCTTCGGCAAATATAAATACGTAATCTTCGTGGCGACCGAGCAGTGCGCATCGGTCGGCGGCGCCAGGGTGGTATCGTCAATCAGGTCTATGCCGTAGAGGCCTGAGTAGATCTTGTATTGTGCAGCCGTGCAGATGAACGGCTGTTGATGCGGACCTGAAATGATCGGACCGGTGATCGGATGATTGGTCAGGGTCAGCCGAGTCCACGTACTACCATCGTGGGAATTCGCGGACCAGGCAATCAGCGAGTTCTCACCCAATCGCAGACCGGTAACCAAGCCGACAAGGCTGTGCGCTGCCTCGTCCGCAATGAACTCATTTGCGATGTCTTGTCCATTGAGCGTTACACGGACTTGTGATTGGTCAAGACTTTGCGGCAGTACGATGGAGGTAAGGACATTGCCACCGCTGACGAGCTGCGGCCGGCTGGACAGCGTACTGATCTGAATCGCGTGACTTGAGCTGGTGGACCCAGATTCTGCTTGGACGGTCGGCACACACGCTACGAATCCGGCAGTCGCAAAAGACGCGAAGGTGATTCCTCGAATCGTTCTATGCTGCACCGGCCGGCGTCCATTTGAAGTGCAGATTCTCCAGGCCGAATACGCCTGATGCCCGCATTTCTATTTTGTCAAGATCGTTGACCTCGAACGATGGAACGCGAGCCAGCCACTCCTGTACGGCGATAATCAATTCGCGTCGCGCGAGATGCGAGCCGATACAATGATGCGGCCCCATTGAGAACGAGAAATGTCGGCGGCTGCCGCGGCGATCGAAGTCGACGCTGCTCGGACTTTCGAACTCGGTCGAATCGTAGTTGGCCAATTCAAGGCTGAGCAGCACCTTCTCGCCCTTACGGATCTGCGCTTCCCCGATCGTCACATCTCTCGTGGCCGTGCGGATCGGATTGACGATCGAGTAGAAGCGTAGGAGTTCCTCGACCGCTTCGGGAATCATTTCAGGATTGGCGCGCAAACGCGCTTGATGCTCGGGATTTCGAGCCAGGTGAAGGAACTGGAAACCCAAGCTCGAAGTGACCGTGTCCAATCCAGCGATGAAGGCCAGGAAACACATCCCCATGGCTTCGTCCTCGGTCAATGGACGTCCGTCAACTTGGGCGGTCACAACGAAACTGGTGAAGTCATCGGTCGGTTTCGCGCGGCGTTCATCAATCCGTCCACGCACGAAGTCCGCTATCTTGCGACACGCGCCGGCGGCCTCAGCGAGATCCTTGGTCTTGATCAAAGTGCGGGCCCAATCGGAAAACTTCGGCGCCATCTCGACCGGCCAACCCATGAGCCGCAGGAAGATCTCGATCGGATAAACGAGTGCGAATTCCTCGTTGAAGTGGCACTCGCCCTTGTCCAGGAATCCTGCGATAAGCCTGGCAGCGAGCTCGCGCACTTGCGGCTCGAGAGCGGCCATCCGCTTCGGCGAGAACAACGGATTCAGCAGCGCGCGGTATTGGGTATGCATCGGTGGATCAGTCTCGACCGGAATGAGATTCCAGGTCTCGCCGATCCTCTTGGCAATGCCCGTATAGCTCGCGCTCGAGAAAGTCCCTGTATCCTGCAGAATATTTCGAATATCCGCAGCCAGGCGCGGCACCCAAACTCCCCTGAGGAAGCCAAGTTTGGTCGCATAGAATATGCGCGGGAATTCCTGGTGGAATTTGCTGGCGCGCTCATGGGCATCCATCCCGGCCGACATGAGCAGTTGCCACGGGTCGATATCTCGCAGCAAATTCGCAGGTATGTGATCCGGAGTCGCAGTCAGGGCGACATTCACTTACTACACCTCATCGTCCCACGGGATAGAAGATCGATTTCTCTTGAGTAAATTCTTTGAGCCAGTCAGGGCCGTATTCGCGGCCGATGCCGGAGCGCTTGTAGCCGCCGATGGGGGCATACGGCATCTTGCCGGTGCCGCCATTGACATAGATGCTGCCGGCACGGATTTTCAGAGACATCTCGTATGCCGTCGCCGCGTCGGCGCTTAGGATGCCGCCGTTCAGGCCGTAACGTGAGGCGTTGGCAATAGCCACTGCCTCATCGTCAGTATCAAATCCGATCGTGACGCCGACCGGGCCGAAAACCTCTTCCTGAGCGATGGTCATTGCATTGTCGACTTCGTCGAACAAGGTGATATCCGTGAAAAATCCCTTCGGCAAGTGTTGGGGTCGGCCGCCGCCGCACACCAAACGCGCGCCCTCCTCGCGTCCTTTACCGATGAGGCGTTCCACTTTCCCCCGCTGCGTTTCGCGGATCAGCGGTCCCATGAGCACTGTTGGATCGGCAGGATCGCCAATCTTCCACTGGCCGGCGATGGCTTTTGCTATTTCTACGAATTGTTGGCGGATGGAGTTATGCACCAGGAAGCGTGTCAACAATGCGCAACCCTGACCGCAATTGACCGAGAGCCCGGCAACGGCGCCCAGCGCGGCCTGCTGAACGTCGGCATCAGCGCGCACGATGAGCGCGGACTTTCCGCCGAGTTCGAGATGCACACGCTTCAGGGTCGTGGCCGCCTGCTGCATGATGGCGATGCCAACGGCTTCGGAGCCCGTAAAACTGACCATGTCGACATCGGGGTGCGAGCTCAGGAGCGAGCCTACCTCATTGCCGCCCGTGACAATATTGAGCACGCCTTTGGGAAGACCAATCTCTTCCGCGAACTCGCCGAAGAGCAACGCCGAATACGGAGTAAATGGCGAGGGCTTGAGCACCAACGTGTTGCCCGCAAGCAATACGGGAACGATTTTCGACAGGTTCAAGAGGAAAGGAAAATTGTACCCGGTGATGCCGGCGACCACGCCCACGGGCTCCCGTACCGTCGTGCCGCCGCCGAGAATCCGCGGGCCCGCGGGATTCATGGGATTCGGAATCGCCTCGAGCGGCAGATACCGACGATCATCTGATCCAGAAAGGGCCAGTGCGCTGGCAAAGTGACTGAGCGGCGCGCCCACTTGCATCGCATGGGTGATTCCTTGGGCGCATCCAACCTCGGCGATAATCAGCTGTGCGATCTGTTCGCGCTTGGACTCGAGCGCGGAATGCAACCGCTTCAAAATTGCCGCTCGCTCGGACATCGCCAGATTGGGCCACGGGCCGCTGTCAAAGGCGGTACGTGCGGCCGCAATGGCTGCGTTGGCCGCAGAGGTGTCGCCCACCGGCGCGTAGCCAATCTCCTTCTCGGTGGCCGGATTGATGACAGGTTCGGTGGCCTGCACTTTCTCCCAGCGACCGTCGATATACAGATGCTTGAGATGCGTGTAGGGAATGGCCTGCATGGAAATCCTTTAAAATTACGCCGCGCGCGCGGCAGCGGTCCGCGAGGCGATAATCAAGTCAGCGGCCCGCATGCCGAGCACCATGGCAGGCGCATTGGTGTTGCCGGAGGTGATGGTCGGCATGATGGATGTATCGGCTACGCGCACGTTCTCCACGCCGCGCAGCCTGAGCTGCGGATCGAGCGGCGCTGTGGAATCGCCCCCCATCCGTACCGTGCCGCATACGTGATAGGCCGTATTGCCAGATTGTAGGAAGGCATCAATGATTTGCTCATCTGACTGAATTTCAGTCCCGGGGGTTGTTGCAGCGACCAGCCACGGCGCCAAGGCCGGCTGCGCCGCCAGCTTGCGGATCCAACGAAACAAGGATATCGCCGAACTCCTGTCGATCGGCGCGGACAGGTGGTTGGCGTCGATATACGGTCGGGTGGCAGGATCTGGCGACTGAATGCGAATCGTTCCCTGGCTTTCGGGTCGCATGAAGTAGCCGCCGATGGTGACTCCGGGCTGCGAGTCGATATTGACTTCGCTGCCCGAGCCACTCATGGAATAAAGCCCCAGTCCGATCTGTGCATCCGGTCGGTCGAGCTCTGGACGGGTCTTCACGAAACCACCGACCTCGTGAGCGGAGTGCGTTAGCGGTCCTTTGGAGCGCAGTGTGTAATCCACCATGGAGCGCAGCAGGCCGAGGCCGCTGAAGCGGTTATTCAGGCTGCCGCCCGTGACGCGGTACTGCATGGCGAGGTATCGATGCTCGCGAAGATTTGCGCCGATCAATGGCGCGTCAACGACTACCGGGATTCCCAAGCTCTGCAGGTGCGCTCCCGGTCCGATCCCGGATAGCTGCAACAGTTTGGGTGATTCGATTGCGCCCGCTGTCAATAGAAGCTCGCCGGCGACTGGAATGGTGCGTGTGCTTTCGCGATCTTTCACGACGATGGCGGTCGCGCGGCGATTTTCAAATTCGATCCGCAGCACATCCGTGCCCGTGAGCACTTCAAGGTTCGGGCGATCGAGAGCCGGCGCGAGGAAGGCTCGCACTGCGCTGAAGCGCTTTCCCTTATAAGTCGTTACAGGTTGGTAACCCATGCCTCCCTGCCCCAGCGTATTCACCTCGTTGATATCGCGCACGCGGGGTGTGCCGGCCTGAACCGCCGCGTTGAGTACCGCTTCGCACAGCGGATTACCTTGCGGGTGCACGCTCACTTTCAGCGGTCCGCCAACCCCGCGCCACTCGCCCGCGCCGAGTTCGTGATCCTCCAACGCTACGAATAGCGGACCTATTTGTCGCCAGCCCCAGCCCGCACAGCCGAGCGCCTCCCAATGATCGTAATCGGCGGGCGCGCCGCGCACATAAACCATGCCATTGATGGAGCTGGATCCACCCAACGCACGCCCCTTCAACCAGAGTTCGGGCTTGAGTCCGACCTGAGGTGCCACTTGGTAGTCCCATACATGGGGATTGCCGGCCGCAAGAAGTTTGCCGATGCCCCGCGGCATGGCGATCAAGGGACTGGTGTCGGGCGGCCCGCTTTCGATCAGCAGCACTGACAAAGAACGATCCTCGGACAATCGATTAGCGAGGACACATCCCGCAGAGCCGGCACCCACAATGATGTAGTCGTATTTCTGCTGCAAGATCCCTCCAATGTCGCCTAACGAAGTGCCGAGATCCTCAACCGCAGTATCTACGGGCCGGCGGAGAAGCTATGCGCGGCCATAGCTTGAATCTCCGTTTCATCCGCAGGCAGGATGAATCCAGCAGCAATGGCTGACTTGAGCGACGTGTTGAACTTACCGACATATTCCGCCTGGCCGCCTGGATACAGCCGAGACAACTTTGCGGCATCGAACGGTTCGGTCACTCCGAACAATACGACCATGCCTGCGCCGGTTTGGCCAAGACCCGACAGGTGCGCCGTGGGAACGTCCATCCACGGTGAGCGGACACCGCCCGTCGCGTTGCGATTCTCATCGACCGCGAGTTGCGGAGGCGTCGCTTCGGTTGTGTTGAGTTGTTGGCCATGCGGAGGTGCTTGCCCCGAAACAACCCACCGGTTGAGTGCCGCAAGCGCCGCTTGCATCACGTAGTGATGCTGCGGGGCGGAATTCATGGGCTGAGCGAGAGGCATTCCCATAATGCTGCTGCTCGGGGCATAAGCTTTCGCAAGTACCTCGATGGGAGCGGAGCCGGAGTCGACTGCCGCGCCGCCCAGTGTATACGTATCGGCATGAGCGGTGCCGGCTACTTCCCATGTTCTTAAACGGTCGTTATCCGGTTGCCGCGCCGTCAGATACCCACCGGGGAACATCAGGTCGGATTCCGAGATGAAAATCAGCACCGGTTTCTTGGTGTCGGTGCGGATGTGCAAACCCTTGACCGCTGTGGCTGCCGCGCTGGCAACGTAGGCGCCGGTAATTGGCGCTCCGGAACCGAATCTTGAATGGATTAGAAAACCATCAAACGCCTTGGACACGGGCTCAATCGCGTCCACGTACGTGGTGAGATATCCCGCCGATTGGGACTCGCCGGTCGCGATCACATGCTTCGATGTCAGCGGGCCCAGCAAATGGGAGTCGCGAGAGTGCCGAATCGCTCGGGCCGCTTGAGTGTAGATATCGTAGGCGAACGCATCGCCGGGATGGTTTAGGTCCGCATAACGCTGCGGATCGGCTTTCTTGATGGGCAAAACACCGGGGATCCCGAGGCTCATGCCTCCGCCGTCGATCCCGCCTTTCTGAGCTGAAACCCCAACGTATGCGTAACCCTGCCTGATGAGTTCCCGGTGCGTATAGCTCCAGTCAGGGGCGCCGTCCGTTCCGGCGCTCACGTTGAGCCATTCGACAATCACGGTACCGTTGAATTTGGCCGAATCCTCGGGGCGTACCACCACCAGACGGGTCGCGAAGGGCGCGTGCTGGTCCACCTCGACATTCCATTTCCCATCATCAGTCGGCACGCCTACCGCACGGTACGAAACGGCGTCTCCCGATAACAGATATTCCTGAACTACATAGTGCTGAGTTGATAAATCGAAGCTCCCAAGCCCCAGAACTGGTTTTCCCGGAATCAACGTAGGGCTCATGTGCTTCTCTCCAGCCTGTGCGAGCCCGGCTATCTGCGCCAAAGCGATTCCGCAGTAAATCCAATTCTTTGTGGTTCGCAACGTCAAAACTCCCCTATTTCATCGAGCCGGCATCCCATTCGGTCAGAGGAAGCACCAACTCTGTACACTTTTATGAATATTGTCTACATTAAGAATTACACATAAAAATCGGCAATACAAGGGAGCGCTGTGTCTCCCAACCTTTAGGCAGGGATTCCCAGCCGGCCCGCGCTTCGCAGCGGCGAAAGGCCGCGCTTTTCGTCGATCCGGTTGCTGAGCGTACCGATGCGCTCAATAGTTCCTTCAAGCAGATCGCCGGGCTGCAGAAACCGGCCATCTTCAAGACCCACTCCCGCAGTCGAGCCGGTAAAGATCAAATCGCCGGTTCGCAGCGAAATGCGCGCATCAACAAAGTTGAGAATCTCATCGATTGGAAAGAGCATCGAAGCCGTATTGTCACGCTGACGCTCCTCGCCGTTCACGCGCAGAACCATATCGATTTGTGGCTGTCCCGGGCCACCGAACTCATCCAAGGTGGTGATCCACGGGCCTATGGGTGCCGTCCGATCCAACGCTTTTTGGGTGAATACGTCGAGGACGCCGAGCTTCTTGCCGGCATCGCGCGCGCTAATATCATTGCCGATGGTATAGCCCAGCAGACAGGCCGATGCCTGCGCCTCCTCACCCAGCGGCCGCGCGACTACCGCGACCAGTTCGATCTCAAAATCGAGCTGACTCGTGACGGGGGGATAGGCAATTTTGTCGCCCGGTCCCACGATCGCCGACTGAGGCTTGATATAGCCGATCGTGTGCGGCGGAGGCTTGGTGCGCCCAAGCCGGGTCAGGTGGGACAGATAATTCAGCCCAACACCGAAAATGCGCGCCCGCTCATCAACTGGCGCCAGCAATCGTACCTCGGACACTGCTTCGACCCGCGATGCGAGATCGAGCGCATCGGGTCCGCGTTCATGGAAAACCGGTGCCCACTGCTCGAACGGCGCCATGATTCGCCGCAACGACTGCCCCGCATCATCGAGCGCCGCCCAGGATCGCTTGCCCTCCCGATCCTCGATGCGTGCGATTTTCATCGCATCGCCGCAGTGATTTTCGCGTGCGGGCCTTTTAGCTGCTCAGCCCACGCCTCGGTGACGCGCGGCAGGGAGTAATCGGCGTATTCAATTGCGAATTTTTGCTGTCGATTCATGTCGAGCAGGCCTCGCCATATTGCCTGCCGATCCTGTGGCGGTCGCTGTCCCGTCCCCACGACAGACAGAGTGCGAAACAGCAGATCGGCGACATCAAGGTTGATCTGGCGCCCGGCCCCAGTGCCAATCGTCATGATGCGCGCCTGCCAGCGGGTCGCTTTGAGCGCGCTCAACAGCGGCTGACCGCACACCAAGTCCAGCACCACATCGAAACCGTCTCTTGAGACAGCCTTCAATGCGGTCACATCATCGGCCTCTCCCAAAGCGACAACTTCATCGGCAAGACCCTGTTGCTTCAGCGTTGCAAGCGCACTCTTGGAGCGCGAAGCACCCACGATATGCCCCGCCCCAAAGCGGCGCGCCAGTTGCAACGCAATCCGCCCCAACGTACCCGTCGCGCCGAGAATGAGGACGTTTTCCCCGCTCTTAATGTTCGCCTGCTGCAACGGTACGATAGCCCCCGTTGCGGCTATCCCTAAACTGATCGCGGTTTTGTCATCGACGTCGTCGGGCACTTCCCATACCTCGTCCGCAGGGACGATCGTACGCTCCGCCCATGCGCCGAAAGGCGCGACCGATCGCTCGCCGAAGTACACACGACGACCGTCAGCAACTCGCCGGCCGACGCCCTCGCCACGAATCACGCAAGGATATTGCACGCCCAGCCGATAGGCGCCCAGGGTATCCCAGCCGCCGAGGCCTGCCGTGTCGACGTCAATCAGGATCGCACCAGACTGCGCGGTTGGCTCGGAAAATTCGCCCGGTATCGGTAGCGCGCCACGTTCGGCGATCACAGCAGCTTTCATGAATTACTCCGAAGTAGCGATCGATGCTTGGGGACGCACAATACGACTGCGCAGCACGCCGATTCCCTCAACTTCCAGCTCGACGATGTCATCGGCCTTTAGATACCTCATCTGTTCGAATCCGCAGCCATTGCCCACGGTGCCTGAGCCCAAGAATTCCCCGGGGTATAGCGTTTCCGATCGCGACACGTGCGCAATGATGTCTTCGAACTTCCATCTCATGTCACGAGAGTTGCCGCGGCCCCACTCTTCACCGTTGACCCGCGCGATCATCGTAAGATCGTAGGGGTCTTCGATCTCATCCGCAGTGACGAGGCAAGGACCCATTACGTTCGCCGTATCGAAATCCTTACTCTTCGCCGGGCCCAACAGACCGGGCATCTCCAAGGCCTGCGCATCGCGCGCGCTGATGTCGTTAAAAATAGTGTATCCAACGATATGGCTACGCGCGGCGTCGCGACCGACATCCTTGATCTTGCGTGCGATGTAACATCCGAACTCAAGCTCAAAATCCAGTGCCTTGCTGAAACTCGGCCAGATCACATCTTCATCGGTTCCGATCACCGCAAAGCGATTCGCCTTGTAGTAGATCGGTTGCCGATTGAAGGTCTCAAGAACGCGATCATCCGCGCTGGTGTCCATGGCGCGAATTGCAGCTTCAGGATCCGCCGAGCGGCGAGCTCGAAATCGTCGCGCGGATTCGAAACACTGGCGCAGGTGCAGCTCAAAACATAGGCAATCGCGCATCTGAGGCGGCGGTTGGATGGGAGCGCGAAGCTTGACCTGGCTGCGCGCCATTCGCGCCTGCTCCGGTGCGCTCTTTTGCAGCGAACGGGCGAACTGCAGAGCTGCATCGCCGCCCTCGATAAGCGCCAGCACGCTTGCCAGTTCCGGCCGCGGATTTCCGTGCGCCGCGACGTTCGCGCTCTGCAAATCGATGACCATAGCATCGTCGTCGATGAGCGCCCCAAGTCGCTGCTCAGCACTGGATCCGACAAAAGTTACGAGTCTCACAGTGCCGCTTGCATGAGCTTATTGCAGCTCTTCGAACTCGAAGATTTGTCCGTCGAGACAAGTCGGGTCGACCCGAATCAGTGGCCGACCCCCAACCGCTTCGCACTCCGGTATCCAGGTGAATCGGGTGTCACGCGCCTTGAGATCCTCAGCCTTCGCTGACAGGTCCTTGACGGCAATGCGTATGTAGTAGGGGCCGGGACCCCAATTGTGCAAATACAGGCCCGCCAGACCGTTCCAGCGCGTGGGCTCGATCACGTCAAGCGAGGCGCTGTGCGGCAATCGGAACGACATTCTCGCGCGGCGATAACCTTCGCGCTGCAAAGCTTCCACCGGTCCCGCGGGCTCCCAATCAAGATTCGAGGAGCAGCGACTCAAGGTATCGTCGAGATCGCGCACCAAAAAGCCGCGCGCCGTGACGCGGATCATTTCACCGGGGCGGGCATCCGGCAAAGACGGTGGGGGCACAGCGAAGGTCTCCGCCGGCAACTGCAAGGGCTCGAGCGGCATGACTTCGATACACAATCCGCCGTCGACAGTCGGTTGATACTGCGGCCGCTCGGGAGTCGCGCCGACCCACAATCGATCGAAAGTCATCTCCGCCGTGCGCTGCGCGAGTCTGAACGGCTGTCGGCGCCGGACGAGCCTTTCGATCAGCTGCCCGAGCTGCGCTGTTGGCGTTACGACGACGATTGAATGCGTCAGAATAGGACGATGCGCTCCTTGAAATGCTCTCAGGCTCTCCAGGAAGTCGTGAAACAAGGGATCGCCAGGGTTAGGAAGGTCCAAATGTCCCTGCGGCTCAACGCGCGTCGGCGCCAATGCCAGCGATTTATGCACGCGCAGAAAGTGAGCAATGTACGGGTGATTATCGAATGCCTGGCGCCAACGCGGATGTTTGTAGATGCCGAGCCTGGAGACCAGCAATTCGGCCATGGCGTCGGGATCCGACACCATCATGTCCGCCGACAGCAAGAGTTCGAACATACTCCCCTCGACTGCGCTGCCTGGTGTTGTATCAAGCCCCTCAAGTGCAGAGCGGATGGCGCGCGTTCAACCAGCTGCAGGGCTATAGTGCCGTAAAGAGTGGGGTTAATTCAAGACAGAAATTCCATTTGTGTGCAGTGTAATGTATTTTACGTACCGCACGGCTCGTGATCGCCAGCGCTCCTGTAGCCGACACAGCCGGGAATAACTATGCCAATTCAACGCATGGATCACTTTACGATCGTGACTGACCGGCTGGACGACACGCTCACCTTCTACGCCATGCTCGGGCTGCATGCGGGTGCCAGGCCAAATTTCGGCGTGCCGGGAGCCTGGCTGTACGCGGCGGATCGGCCCATCCTGCATGTGATTGAAGTTACCCACATGCCGGAACCTCGCCGCGGAGCCCTCGATCATATGGCCTACCGTGCGCAGGATTTGCTCGCGACGACGCGGCTGCTGGAGGAGCGCGCCATTGCGCATCGGATTGTCCGTACACCGGCGCCCTTTCGCATGTGGCAACTTTTCTTTGTGGACCCGAATGGCGTCGATGTGGAGTTGGACTTCGATCCTGAAGAACTTGCACCCGAAGACTGGCGCACCCGTGCTATCACTGCTGCGATATAGTCGAATTCCGGCAGCTGCGGAAGATCTGCGCCAGGAAGTGCGCGAATTTCTCCATGAAGCGCTTCTTCATCTGCCGCCGGTGCGGCGAGCGGACTCGTGGATGGGTTTCGACGCGCAATTCAGCCGCCGCTTGGGCGAGCGCGGGTGGATCGGTATGACATTACCCAAACGATACGGCGGCCGAGAAGCGTCTGCGTTCGCGCGTTATGTCGTGATCGAAGAGCTGCTAGCCGTCGGCGCTCCGGTCTCGGCACACTGGATTGCGGATCGGCAAAGCGCCCCGATGTTATTGCGCTACGGCACGGAAGCGCAAAAGGAACGCTTTTTGCCCGGCATCTGTCGCGGTGAGAGTTTCTTCTGCATTGGCATGAGCGAGCCTGGCTCGGGCTCGGATCTTGCCTCCATCACCACCCGAGCGCGGCGCAACCCGAATGGCTGGGTTCTGAACGGCCGGAAGATCTGGACGACCAACGCGCATCGGTCGCATTTTATGATCACCTTGGCACGCACGGAGGAGAAAACGACGGAGCGCCACCGGGGTATGTCGCAGTTCATCGTCGATCTTAAGAAGCCAGGTATCGACATTCGCCCGATCCGAGATCTTACCGGCGCTGAGCACTTCAACGAGGTCGTTTTCGAGGATGTTGAGCTCTCAGAAGGCGACTTGGTCGGTGGTGAAGGTGCAGGCTGGGCACAGGTTACGGCCGAGCTCGCCTACGAGCGCAGCGGGCCCGAACGCATTTTGAGTTGCATGGCATTGGTGAATACGCTGATAGACAGCGTGGGCCGATCACCTAACGCGCTGCAAGCGAGGGAGCTTGGGCGCGTCGCTGCGCGGATCTTCATGTTGCGTAAAATGTCTATCGCCGTAACGGCGCAGCTGCATGCGGGCGAGAATCCGGCGGTCGCCGCGGCCTGCGTCAAGGACCTGGGAGTGACGCTCGAGCAGGAGATTCCGGAAATCGCTCAGGCGATCGTCGACTTGGAACCCTCATCCGACGGCAGCGATTACGAGAAGGTGCTCGCGCACCTCACGCAACTTGCGCCCTCATTCTCGCTACGCGGCGGCACGCGCGAAATTCTGCGCGGCATCATTGCGCGCAGCCTGGAGCTGCGCTGATGCGCGATCTATTCGAAGAGACGATCGAGCGCATTTTCAGTGATCTGGTCTCGCCCGCTTTGATTCATCAATGTGCCGATGGCGCGTGGCCAGAGACGCTGTGGAGCACCTTGGAAGAGGCGGAAATGACCTTTGCCGCAGTGCCAGAGGCGCTCGCCGGTGCGGGCGCGACCTGGGAGGAGACGTTCGCCCTGGTGCGCGCCGCCGGGGCACATGCGGTGCCGGCGCCCTTTGCCGACGCCCTACTCGCCAACTGGTTGCTGGGTCGAGCCGGTTTGCAACCCGTCAAAGGTCCACTCGCCATTTCGGCGTACTCGGAATTGACCTGCTCGGATGGCTACGCCGGCGGACGGCTCGAAAGGATACCGTGGGGACGGCATCTGAAACACATTGTCGCCATTTCCGCGGGCTCCGATCCAAAGCTCGTGGTCCTCGATACTGCAAGCGCCGCTCAGCTCGATCGCCGTACCAATTTAGCGGGTGAGCCGCGCGACACCGTGGTGTTCGACCGCGCCCGTATCGTCCATGCTCAACCGCTTCCTGTGGGAACTCGCCCAGATTTCCTCCCGCTCTGTGGCGCAATGCTGCGTTCTGCGCAAATGGCCGGCGCACTGCAGTCGCTGCTGCAATTGACCACCGGCTATGCCACCGAGCGGGTTCAATTCGGCAAACCCATCGGCCACTTCCAGGTCATCCAACAGCAGATTGCCGTAATGGCGGAACACGCGGCATGCGCCCTCCTGGCGGCAGAGGCTGCATTCGTCGAATCGGCCGGGGAAATCTCGGTGCTCCCAATCATCGCGGCTAAGATATGCGTCGGCGAAGCGGCCAGTATCGGTGCATCGATCGCGCATGCGGTTCATGGGGCCATCGGTTTCACCGATGAACACAGTCTGCATCTTAAGACGCGCCGCCTCTGGGCGTGGCGCGCCGAGTACGGCTCACAGAACTTTTGGTCGCAGAAACTCGGTCAGTCTGTCTGCGAATTCGGATCAAGCGGGCTATGGCCCATGCTGACGCAAACTGCGAAATCGACACCTCGCGCCCGGGAGAGCCTTATATGAGCACTTTTCTACTAATCGATCGCGAGGACGACGTTGTTACTGTGCGCATGAACCGGCCCGACACGCGCAATGCGCTCACCGATCCCAGTCAAATGCTGGAGTTTGGCGATCTTTGCAGAGATCTGCGTGCCGATCTCACGGTAAAGGCAGTGATTCTGACCGGCGCCGGCAACGCATTTTGCGCCGGCGGCAACATCAAGGACATGAGGGACCGCGCAGGCATGTTCGCGGGCTCCCCTTACGCCCTACGCAACAACTATCGCGATGGAATTCAACGCATTCCCTTGGCGCTATACGAACTGGAGATCCCAATAATCGCCGCGGTGAACGGTCCTGCGATCGGTGCCGGACTTGATCTTGCCTGCATGTGCGACATCCGATTGGCGGCCAAGAGCGCAACGTTTGCGGAAAGTTTCGTTCGTCTCGGCATCGTTCCGGGAGACGGCGGCGCGTGGCTGTTGCCCCGGGCCATCGGGCTGCCTCGCGCCAGCCTGATGGCCTTCACCGGTGATGCGATCGATGCCGCAAAAGCGCTCGAGTGGGGGTTGGTCGCGGAGGTCACCTCCGAGGCGGACTTGCTCACCGAGGCGCGTTCCCTCGCGCGGAAAATTGCGGCCAATCCCAGCCACGCATTACGCCTCACCAAACGACTACTGCGCGAAGGTCAGCATGTGCGGCTCGATACGCTGCTCGAGCTTTCGGCCAGCTTCCAGGCCCTTGCGCACCATACCGAGGAACATCATGACGCGGTACGCGCCTTTTTGGAGAAGCGGTCGCCAGGCAGCAGCTGGCGCTGAGCGATTGATACGCACTCAAGGGTAACCGGCAAGAGGTCAATCAAATGCGACCGGTGTTTCGCGAAGATCACAACCTGTTTCGGGATCAAGTGCAGCGCTTCGTAGAGCGTGAGATCGTCCCGTATCTTTCGCAGTGGGAGCACGATGGCATTGTGCCCACGGCACTCTGGCGCAAGGCCGGCGCCGAAGGACTATTGTGCGTCAGCGTGCCTCAAGTCTACGGCGGCTCTGGTGGCGACTATGGGCATTCCGCGGTCCTGATTGAAGAGCTCGCGCGCGCGAACGCCACCGCGGTCGGCTTTACTACGCATTCCGAAATCGTCGCCAACTACATCCTCGCGTACGGTACAGAAGAGCAGAAACAGAGTTGGCTGCCGCCGATGGCGCGAGGCGAACTGATCGCTGTCATCGCAATGAGCGAGCCCAACACGGGCAGCGACCTGCGGTCGATGCGCACCCGTGCGCAACGCGATGGCGATGAATACGTTATCTCAGGTCAGAAGACGTTCATCACCAACGGTGGCAACGCCGGCTTGGCCGTCACCGCCGTTAAGCTCGATCCTGCTGCCAAAGAGCTGACGCTCATTTGCGTCGAAGCCGACCGCGCCGGTTTCAGAAAAGGACGCTTGCTGCCGAAGATTGGGCTCAAAGGGCAGGACACAGCGGAGCTTTTCTTCGACGACGTCCGGGTGCCGGTTTCGAATCGATTGGGCATGGAAAATGCAGGCTTCCGCTATCTCTCGCATCAGCTGGCCTGGGAACGGTTGATCATCGCCATTCGCGCGGCTCAATCGATTGAAACTCTGCTTGACGAAACGATCGCCTACACCAAGGCGCGACAGGCTTTCGGCAAATCGGTGTTCGATTTCCAGAACACCCGCTTCAAGCTCGCCGATGCCAAAGCCCAGTTCACGATGTTGCGCGCATTCGTCGATCAGTGTCTTACCCTAGTGATGCAGGGTGAACTGACGCCGGAAACCGGTGCGATGGCCAAGCTGGTGGGCTCCGAAATGCAGGGCCGTCTGCTCGATGAGTTCCTGCAGTTGCATGGCGGTTATGGGTTTATGAGCGAGTACAAGGTCTCGCGCGCCTGGGTCGACGCCCGCGTTGCCAGAATCTATGGCGGAACTTCAGAGATCATGAAGGAAATCATCAGTCGCTCGCTGTAGCCGGAACGGCAACCGGCGTCTCCTCGTATCCGCGCTGCACATAGGTCATCCGGCCGCCAGCCAGCATCAATGCGCAATAGAGATTTAGTTCTACGATCTGCTCGGTGTCGAAATGCTCTGCGAGCCTCGTGAATAAGGCCTCATCAATCGCAAAATAGTCGCCTGCGAACAATTCCGCATACCGCAGGGCAGCGCGCTCGGCTGCGCTGAAGCGCGGATGCTCGGCCGAAAGACAAGCGAGATCCTCTTCGGTGACGGTGTCCGATTTACGCGCCACCATGCATGCCTGGCACGTGGTGATACCGGCGATCCGCAATCTCACCAGCTCGCGCAGGCGTTCTGGCAAACAGCTGCGCAGGTGCATCTCTTCGAGCGCGCTCAGCCAGGCGGCAGCCACGCCGGGACGATGCGCCCAGATCTGAGCAGGGATCGTGGAGCTCAGCATTCGATTGGCCCGCCCCTTCTCAATCAATGCGGCGAGCGCAGACGGCAGCGCTTCGACCGGGACCGGCGCTACCCTCGGCATGCCACCCCCTGTGCCATCTAGTCCAACCGTTCAAGTATTGTCGCGGTCGCCATGCCGCCTGCGCAACAAATTGCCTGCAGCCCGAAGCGCGCCTGGCGGCGCTCGAGTTCATGCAATAGCGTCGTCATGATCCTTGCGCCGCTGGCTCCCAGCGGATGTCCCAACGCAATTGCGCCGCCGTTGACGTTCAGACGCTCGTTGGAAATGCCGAGCTCCCGCATCCACATCAGCGGCACGCAGGCGAATGCCTCGTTCACCTCGTACAGATCGATGTCTTCCTTCGTTAGCCCTGCGCGTTGCAAAACCTTTTGCGTGGCGGCGATTGGGCCGGTCAGCATGAGTGTGGGATCGGACCCCACCGTCGTCAGCGCGCGAATCCGAGCGCGCGGTTTAACACCGAGACGCTGCGCGGCACTTTCGGACATCAGCAGCACGGCGGCGGCGCCGTCGGAGATCTGCGAGGCATTCCCGGCCGTGACGCGGCCCTCCGGTCGGAAACTGGTTTTCAATTTGGCCAGCTTCTCCTTGCTGGTGTCACGGCGTATGGTCTCGTCATTTATGAACAAGGGCGCCGCGCTCTCGCGACTTTCACTCAAAGATGCCACCGGGATCGCCACGATTTCGTCGCGAAAGAAGCCGGAGTCGGCCGCGACCGCCGCACGACGATGGCTTTCGACCGCATAGTCGTCGAGATTTTCCCGCGACAAACTCCACGCATCGACAATGCGCTCTGCCGCCTCGCCTTGGCTTACAAGATCAAATCGTTGCGACGCCAACCAACCGAAAGCCTCCCCATGAACATCTCGATTGCCGCCCATCGGTACCCGCGACATGCTCTCCGCGCCGCCCGCAATGACCACGTCTGCGGCGCCGGCGGCGATCGCACCGACGGCCACATGAACCGCCGCCTCTGCCGAGCCGCATTTGCGGTCAATGGTCATTCCCGGAATCGTGACGGGCCACCCCGCTCCCAGAATCGACGTGCGCGCGATGTTAGCGCTCTGCTCACCGACTTGGGTCACACATCCGAAGATGACATCATCGACCTGAGCGGGGGTCAATCCAGCACGACCGATGAGTTCCTTGATGAGGTGGGCACCCAGATGGTCCGCGCGCACATCCGCCAGGCTGCCGCGGAAGCGGCCGATGGGGGTACGCGCGGCTTCAACGATGACGACCGAACTCACAGCGTGCGCGCCTTGAGCCCCGAACCAGCGACTCGTTGGCCGTCTTCGTAGACGTAGACGCCACGACCCACCTTACGCCCCACGCGTCCGGCAGCGACCATTTTTATGATCAAGGGACACGGCCGAAATCGATCACCCAGTGTTTGATGCAGGTATCGAAGGACCGCCAAACGCGTATCCCAACCGGTCATGTCCCCGAGCTCCAACGGGCCCATCGGGTGATTTAGACCGAGACGTAATGCGGTGTCGATGTCCTCTGCGCTGGCAGTTCCTTCGAGCAACATGTACATCGCTTCATTGCCAAGCATCGCTGACATCCGGCTCGTCGTGAGTCCAGGCGTCTCATTGACGAGGATCGAGGTCTTGCCGATCGCCTGGGCATAGTGACGCGCCCGCGCAATCGTCGCCTCCGAGGTATCCAAGCCCATCACCAACTCGATCAGCTTCATTTTGTGGACTGGATTGAAGAAATGCATGCCGATTACGCGGTCCGCGCATGGCACGGCGGTTGCAATTTCTGTCACGCTAAGCGCGGATGTATTGGTAGCGATCACCGCATCGGCCGCGAGAACCGCCTGCGCCTCCGCGACAACGGCTTTCTTGACCGCGAGTTGCTCCGATACGCTTTCGACGAACAGGGCCGCACCACGGCAGGAGGCCG
>DATHKV010000209.1:0-2016 GCA_035488895.1 Steroidobacteraceae bacterium | reverse complement strand
CCATGATTCTCGCGCGCAAGCCCCACACCCACACCCACGGCAAACAGCAGTCCCAAATTGTCGAACACTGCTTTGCCGGCCGCTGCCATGGAGGTCCAATCCAAAAGATCCGGTTGACCCATGCGCAACAGCAGGCCGGCGATCGGCAGGACCGCAATGGGCAGCATCAGCGCGCGGCCGAGCTGCTGAAATCCAGAAAATCGAACTCTCATTTAGGTCTCTCCCAAATGCCCGAAGCTTTGCTCGACCAAACTGCGTACCTCCGCGGCCGATCCGAGTGTAAGACAGCGCTGCGCGATGTCCTTACAGTCCGTGATGCGGAGGTCGCTGATCTGGCGCTTGATCGCCGGGATGACCGCCGGGACGACCGAGAGTTCGCGGACGCCAAGTCCCAATAGAATGGGTACGGCCGTGCGATCCGCAGCCACGCCCCCACAGACAGCCACCAGCTTGCCGGCGGCCTCGCCTGCCCGTCCGGTCGCGGCGATCAACTGCAGTACGGCCGGATGCAGGGCATCGGTGCGGCGCGCAAGCTCAGCGTGGCCGCGATCCATGGCGAGCGTGTATTGCGTCAGGTCGTTGCTGCCGATGGACAGAAAATCGACTTCCGTCAGCAGCGTCGCTGCGGTCAGCGCCGCCGCCGGCGTCTCAACCATGGCCCCCAGGACGATGGGACCCTCGAGCTCGAGCTCACGCGCGAGTTCGTCGAGAACCAAGCGCACCGCCAGGATCTCCGACCGGTCAGTGACCATGGGAATGAGCACCCGCGTCATCCCGCGCGGTGTCACTCGCAGCGCCGCCCGTAGTTGCGTGCGCATCAATTCCGGAATCGACAGGGCGGTTCTAACGCCGCGCAAACCCAGTGCCGGATTGGCCTCGGGCGGCATCGGCAAGTACCGCAGCGGCTTATCGCCGCCGACGTCCATCATGCGCAAGATCAGCGGCCGGCCGCCGAGCGCGTTCGCGATGCCCTGGTAGGCAGTCAATTGTTCGTCTTCGGACGGCGCGGTGTCCCGGTCGATGAATAAAAACTCTGTGCGCAGCAGCCCGCAGCCTTCCGCGCCGTTCTCGACGGCCGCGAGCGCGTCGCCGGTGTTGCCGATATTGGCGAAGACCTCAACGCGGGTACCATCGCGTGCACGGCACTCCTGCGCCGCGGCTAAGCGCTGCGCCGCGCGCCGCACACGCAGGCGTTCAACCGCGGAATTCGCCCGTGCCAAGTCGTCGCCTGTCGGAGCGTAGTTCAGCTTGCCGTTGTCTGCGTCGAGAATCACGCTCTGACCCTCGGCGATGCTCCTCAGCGCCGCTCCGACACCGATCAGCATGGGTATTTCCATGGCCGCAGCCAGGATGGCGACGTGCGATGTCGCACCGCCGCCGCTCAAGGCGATGCCGGCCAATCGCCGCCGGTCGAGCGCCGTCAACTCGGACGGCAGCAAATCGTCTGCGAGCAATACGGCCTGTTCGGGCAAGGGAAGGTGCAGAGGCCGCGCCTCGCCCGCCAGCGCCAGCAAGACATGGGCTTCAACGTCGAGCAGATCATCTGCCCGCTCCCGCAAGCGCGCGTCTTCCAAGGCCTCGAGCGCCGCAATACCGCGACGGATGGCGCCGCGCCAGGCGAAGCCGGCACTCTTGCCCTGCGAAATCAGATCCGCGGCAGTTTCGTTCAATCCGGGATCGTCGAGAAACTCGAGATGTGCGCCGATGATCTCTTGCCGCTCGGACCCTCCTGCATTGCGCATCCGTTCCAGCCTGAGTTTCACATTCGCGCGCGCGCGATCGAGCTCGCCCTGTTCGTGCGCGCCACCCTGGCCTTGCTCGGCGACCTCGATCTCTCGGCGCTCGATCCGCACGGTGCGTCCCACCGCGAAACCCGGAACTGCGCAAACACCGGTCAACTCACCGGGCCGCGAGGCGGCCCCCGCCTCGGCCTCCGCACGGCGCTTCGCCTGCGCAGGCGCAAGCTCGGGCGACGGTGCATGCGCCGCGTCCATGCGCTGCGCCTCCTCGAGGGCG
>DATHKV010000208.1:0-26224 GCA_035488895.1 Steroidobacteraceae bacterium | reverse complement strand
GTCGCTTAACCGCGCGACAAAACGCATCCGCTCGTCCATCTTGTAACACTCCTTCCAGGGCATTTTGCGTCTCCCGCAAAAGCCAAAAAGTGTTACCTATGTGCTCGGAAAAAGTGTTACCTATGTGTCCGGTAGGACCTTGTATACCGAAAAGCAATCGATGGACCGATGACGGCCCGATCTGTCGGAATGTGTGGGTCGGGCGCGACGTCGCCAATGAGGTTTGGAGCGAACAAATTTGTGCCGTCCAAGGCTTCCAAGGCTCAGCCGGTCGCATTGCGCGTCGAATTGCTGGACATCGATCCTCTGGTCTGGCGGCGAATCATCGTGGCCAATCACTGGACGCTCGCGAGTCTGCATCACTATCTTCAATGGGTGAGGGTTGGTCGGATACGCACGCGCATGAATTCCACGCGGGAAACCAGGTGTCGCGCCGGAATGGTGGATCGAGGAAATTGGCTTTGATAGCGACACGGCAAACTATCGGAACGAGCGCCGCATCTCCGTCGGGGCACTCGTCGCTGAATTAGGTCGCGCTGGCGAATTCGAATACCACTATGACATGGGCGACGGCTGGCGCCACCGAATCGTCGTGGAGACCGTGCCAGTCGCTTGGCGCGAATTCGAGTTACCGCTCCCAGTTTGCACAGCTGGCGAACATGCCTGCCCACCAGAAGATGTCGGCGGCGGGTGAATTAGCAACGGCCCGTGACTTCGACCTCGCATAGGGTAGGGGGCTATGCTACTGTTGCACCTGTGAGTCACACCATTCAGGACCAAAAGAAGCTGCTAGCTCGCGTACGGCGTATTCGCGGTCAGGTGGAGGGGATTGAACGGGCACTCGAATCCAAAGCAGGATGTGAGCAGGTTATGCATTTGATCGCCGGTGCTCGCGGCGCAATGGCCGGTCTCATGGCGGAGATCGTGGAGGACCATGTGCGTTCACACCTGGTCGATGCCCACAAGCATCCAGGCGCCCTAAATGTCGATGCAGCCGATAGTTTGCTGGACGTTGTTCGGACCTATCTAAAATGAGCGCACCCGTGGCGGCCGGTCCCGCGCCAACTGAGGTGCCGACTCACCAGCATAACTTTCTCGGCGAAGCGCACGCGCATAGCGAGCGAAAGATGTGGATGGTGATATGGCTGTGTGGCGCAATGATGTGTGCCGAGATCGCCGGCGGACTTCTGTTCGGATCGATCGCGCTGGTTGCGGACGGTCTGCACATGAGTACTCATGCCGGGGCGCTACTGCTCGCGGCACTCGCGTACACCTACGCGCGAAAGCACTCCGCGAATAAGAACTTCACCTTTGGCACCGGCAAATTCGGCGATCTCGCCGGTTTCACCAGCGCCATTGTGCTTGCCGTGATCGCTATATTGATCGGCTATGAATCAGTGGCCCGCATTTTGGCTCCAATCCAAATTCATTTCGCCGAAGCGATCCCGATTGCCTGCGTCGGTTTGGCGGTCAATATCGCAAGTGCATGGCTATTGAGCAGCGGAGGTAATCATCACGGACATGGTCATGGTAGCCGCGGTGAACATGGCGAGCACGACGAAGCGCACGTGATCGCAACGCCCGCCGGCGATCTGATCCTCGAGGTGTTCGAGGATGGCCTGCCCCCGCGGTTCCGTTTGCGCGTGGCGGCCGGCCCAGCACCCGCCGCCGAAACCACGCTGATCACCACAACGCGCTCGGATGGCGCTCGGCAGGAATTTGCCATGATCGCTCGCGGAGAATTTCTGGAGTCGATCGCGGAGATTCCAGAACCGCACGCTTTCAGCGCACAGATCCGGATTGGCGCCGAGACGTACACGGCGGACTTCGAGGAACACAACCACGCACACGGCGCGGCCGGGCGGGACAACAATATGCGAGCTGCGATCATCCACGTGCTCGCGGATGCGGCGGTGTCGGTTCTGGTCATCGTCGGATTGCTACTCGCCCGTGCATTCGGGTGGCTCTGGATGGACCCCTTGGCGGGTATCGTTGGGGCTTGTGTGATCGCAAGCTGGTCTTATGGGCTCATTCGCGACACCGGCGCCATCCTGCTCGATAGAATTCCGGACAGCCGTTTGGCTAATGATGTGCGCAAGTTGATTGAGAGCGACGGCAGCACACTGGCTGACCTACACCTTTGGCGTCTAGGGCCCGGCCACCTGGGTGCCATCGTGTCGGTTTGCCCGAAGGAAGGGCGCACCGCGGACTATTACCGAGCGAAATTGGCGCGTTACGGCTCGTTGTCGCACGTCACTATCGAGATTCAGCGGTAGCTACTGCGGCTTTGACTCCGATGGTTCGAATATCAGGATGCGTGCCACAGGTCGGCCGTCCTCTTCCTGCTCCGGCGCGTAGACACGATGCGTGGCAGTATCTACCGTGAGACTGTGCACGAGCCGCTGGGTGGGAAAGTCCTCCAACTTGCGAAAGTGTGTCGGATCGTCCTCCTTGACAACTGAAATGAATCCACTCGAGCTCGCTGCGTAAGCGCGGCCTAAGCCGGGGTCGAACTTCACCACGTCCGCGCCCTGCGGAATCGAAAAATGAGCAATCGCTTGGTGAGTGTCCAGTCCGTAAACAGTGAGCGTGCGATTTGCACCACACAACAGGAACGCTCGGTGATGCGGCGAATCGATCGCCATCCCGTGATTGTACTGGCAACCCGCAACCGGATAGATGCCAACCACCGTGTCGGTCGCCGGATCAATCTCCGCGATCTCGTTCGTGCTGCGCAGGTTTACGTAAATTTTCTTCGCGACGCCGTCATACTGAGGCATTCCCGTTTCGCTCTTGAACTGAAGAGTCTTGACGATCACATCTGCGTCCACGTCGACGATCGCCAGTGCCTTGCCGTTCGTATCCGAGACATACACCTTACGGTAGTCGATCGCGTAGGCGCTGCCGTTCGGTTTCTCGGCGGTTGGCAGACGCTTGATGACCTCCATGCGCCGCAGATCAACGACTCCTATTTTCTCCTCGCCCCAATCGGATGTGAACACTTTGTGAAGGCCGGGCACGTACTCAAGTCCCGTGATGCCGGGTACGCCGTGGATAGCGCGCACCAAAGTATTCGTCCTCACATCGATGACGTACAGGATGCCTGCACCTAAATGTGCCGAGAGCAGGTAGTGATCCTCATCGTCTATCGTCAAGTAATCAAAGCGCTGCCCCTTGGGTCCTGGAAGATCGATCACTCCAATGGGCTTTAAACTTTGACTCGAGCTCTCACGAGCCACGATGAGGCTCAAGCCTAAGAGCATTGGGGCTACGGCCTTCATCACGACTTAAATCTCCAAGAGTTGACAGGAATGCTCATGGCCCGGGTTTGAAAATCCAAATGGCTGCAGGCTCCTGGCCGCTGGCGCGCACCGCCAAAAAGTACCGATCTAGTTCTGGTACGAACAGTGCGGTTCGCGCGCCGCTGACTGTCGCGAGCTTCGCTTCCTTGGCGTAGTGATTGCCTTGATCTGCGATAACTTCGATGAAACCTTCACCACAGCTCACATAGATCTTAGACCGCTTCGAATCGAAAAACACATCGTCTGAGTCACCGCAGGTGTCTATCGAATAGAGCTTCTTGCCACTGCCCATGTCGAAGGCAGCCAAGGTTGCCGGATGGCGAAATACCACATGAACCCGACTCCCGGCCGCATCGAGAGTCATAGGATAGTTGGCGCGCAATTCTTGAGTACTCCAAGGACCCGCCTGCTCGCTTTGGCCAAAGTTCACAGCCGCGATCTCGTGGGCATCGGGAACGTTGACAAATCCTTGACTGCCGTCCGCCGTGATCTGAAAGCTCTCGGGATGCCCTTTGAGTTTGATCTCGCCAATCTTCTCGCGGCTCACAGGATCGATGACGGCAAGAGCGCCCTTGCCATAACCGACGATGACTCTATGAGATTTCGGATCGATGCGTACATTGTCCGCGTCATCTCCCAGCTCAAGCCGACCCAAGGGAGACAAATCAGAGCCTTGGAAAAGCTGTACCGCTCCATCGCCGGCATTGGCGACATACAAGGTATCGGTGGTAGGCTCGTAGCCGATCCCCTGAGGCTCGTGCAGTCCGCTTAAAGTTCGCAGCACTGCGTGGTGGGCAAGATCCACGACGCCCACCGTGTCATTGCCGAGTTCCGCAACGAACAAGCGCTGGCGCGCTACATCGACAGCCAAGTGATCGATTCGGCCCTTCACCTGCCCGAGTGGAACCTTGGCCTCTAGCACCAGCGACGATTGAGCGCCCGATGCGCAGGTGACCCAGATCACCCCAGCCGCGAGAGTGGCGATTGCGCGGAGAACCCTCACTCTAAAGACTTAGACACGGACTTGAACTCCGCGCCCTTGACTAGGGTCACCACCGCGACCGCATGATTGACCTTTGATTTTGGCTCGACGCTCACCGCCCGAAATCCGGGAGTCTGCTTTTCTGCTTTATCCACTGCGTCCTTAAGGGTCGTCGTCGCTTTGGCCATCGCGGCGACCTGTTTCCTGCCCGCGGCAACATCCTCGGCTTCGCTCAAGGACTCCGCTTTGGCGATCTTCCCGGTCGTGTAGTCGACGATGACTTCTTGAAGCGCTGTGCCTTTGGCGGTGTACACAGAGAGTTGAAATTTTCCCTCGTCTATCTCGAATTTTGCCGAAATCGCTTGGCCCTGCGCTTCGCTGGCGGCTAATCCCTGCTGCAGGCTAATTTTTGCCGAGCCGATTTGTCTCGCAACCGCGGCCTTATCAGACGCTTCGTCCGCGAGTGCCGCTGAAGCGCTGACGGCACCTATGATCGCAACTAGGGCAAAAATCGTATTCCTGTTCATGATTCATACCTCGTTAAAAAAGAGCGAAATTGTTATCCATGTACCGTGACGCATTTCGGGCGCGCAACGCATAGGCTTGCAATCCCTAGGCCGCGCCATAAGCATTACCCAAGCCATCCGGCGAAATGCATAACTATTCCTGCCACCGAAGAGCCGAGCAGAGTGGCAATCATCCCGACCTTGAAACGAAACAAGGCGATGACAGCCGCGATCGATAGCGCGAGCGCGGGAAGGTTGATCGTATTGAGCTCGGGGATCTGCAAGCTCATGCCGAGGACATGCCGCAGCTGAACCTCACCGAAGAGCGTATGGAGCGCAAACCAAATTGCAAGGTTCGCGATGACGCCGACGACTGCTGCGGTGATGGCGGCGAGCGCCGCGCTCAACGCTTTGTTGTTGCGCAGGGATTCGATGTAGGGCGCGCCCATGAAGATCCACAAGAAGGATGGCACGAAGGTTGACCACTGAGCCATCACACCACCTAGCGTGCCTGCGACGGCAGGAGACAGCGAACCCGGTTGTCGAAATGCCGCCATGAACCCGACGAACTGCACGACGCTGATGAGGGGGCCCGGTGTTGTTTCGGCAAACCCTAAACCGACCAACATCTCTTCGGGCTTTAGCCAGTGGTAATACTCCACAGCTTGTTGTGCCATGTACGCAAGCACCGCGTAGGCTCCACCAAAAGTCACGACCGCCATTCGGCTGTTAAAGGCGGCGATGGCCGTGAACACATTGGTGGGCCCTACGGTCGCCAAGAGCGCCGCCAAGGGCGCGAGCCAAATGGAAACACCGATGAAGGCGACGCGGATGAAACGCGGCAGCGAAGGGCGGATGTGACTGGGGATTTCTTTTGCGAAGGCCGCGTCGATCGATGCGGGCGCGTCGGCTGCCTTACCGGATTTGCTTAGATGCGCCGAAAGTTCAAAGTCTTTAAAGCCTAGAGCGCGACCAAAGAAGCCGATGAGGGCGGCTGCGGCGATGATGAGGGGAAAGGGGACGCTGAAGAGAAAGATGCCGATGAACGCCAGGATCGCGATCGTAAGCATCGAACGTCCGCGTATCGCTCGCTTGCCCACCCGCAAGACGGCTTCCAGTACCACGGCCAGCACCGCCGCCTTCAAACCGAAAAATAACCCCTGCACGCTGCCGACGTTCCCGAAAGTCGCGTAGATCCAGCTCAACAGGCCGAGGGAAACTAGTCCCGGCAGCACGAAGAGCGTCCCTGCCACAAGTCCGCCACGGGTGCGGTGAAGGAGCCACCCGATATAGATTGCGAGTTGATGCGCTTCCGGACCCGGGAGCAACATACAGTAGTTGAGTGCGTGCAGAAATCGGGTCTCTCCAATCCAGCGCTTCTCTTCAACCAAAATGCGGTGCATGACCGCGATCTGTCCCGCGGGACCTCCAAAGCTTAGGAGGGCGACGCGAGCCCATACTCGCGTCGCGTCGGCGAATGACACCCCGTGACTTTCTTCGATGGCAGGAGACGTTCCGCCGAAGACTCTTTCCGCCACGATGCTCCTCGCGCCTTTCAGGATCCGTGTTTTACGTTCGCCAAGTCGAGCGCGGCTTTGAGGCCGCGGGTAAGCTTGGCGACATCGTCATTGGCCCAAAAATGCATGAAGAAAAGGTGTGGCGAGTCATCGATCATGTGACTGTGCAGCGCGGTCACCTCGATACCGTTATTGCGCATCGCCTTGAGCACCGGATTGACTTCCTTGCCCAACAGCACGAAATCACCCGTGATGGCGGCTTTGCCGCTGCCCGTGGGCTGAAAGTTGATCGCGATCGCCGTGCCCATCGAGGGCGGGACTGGCATCCCGGCCTCGGTGATGGACTCCGCGCGCGGGATATTGAACTGATACACGCCGCCGTTGATTGTGCCTTTGGCATTGAGCGCCGCATCGATCGCGGCCGTATCCAAATCGATCGTCGGAGGTGTGGAGGCGGGGGCTGCGGCGGTGAAAGGCGTTTGACTCAAGGCCAATCCGGCGTGCAGCGTCTGGGCGAGTTTTACCGGATCCCCGTGACCACCGACGTGCATGTAAAAGACGGCCGGTGACGTGCGTAGTAGATGGTTGTGGACTGCCGTGATTTCAATGCCGTCGTCAATGAGTCGTTTCATGACTGGACTGATCTCCGTATCGGTTAACACGAGATCTCCCATGAACATCGCGCCGCTGCCCTCAGGGATGAAGGCGATCCACGAACCAAGCGCAAGGGTGGGCTTGATGGCGACTCCGTCGACCGTGATTCTAAGATCCGATCGCGGCAGGCCGTATTTGTGCACACCGCCAGGCTGATTGGTGCCGGGTTTGCCCAGGGCCTGATCGACCTTGCCCCAGTCGATGTCGGCGGCGCCGGCCGAAATGCTGATTACCATTCCGGCAATCCCAGCGATGAGTGATGTGAGGCGATGCATAAATAGTCTCCTTGAATAACAAAATCGATTAAGAGGCGAGTGAAAACCCACCCGGGGGCCAGCGGTGGGTTTCGTGTTGGAGTGACTTGCACCACGCGTACAGCGCGTCGTACATCACGAGACCCTGGCGCAGCATCTCGTGATCGTCAGGAAAGGTGGCGGAGAGACCGAGGGAAATCGCATAGAGACCCGCCGACTGCGGCGCCAAATCGAGTCGCGAGGTGTCGGCACCGCGCACGATGACGGCAAGCCTTGATACGCCTGAATCATCGATCTGGTACTTCTTGATAAACGCATCGAAACTGCAAAACTCGCCGACGTGGGTCAGTTCGACATCAGGTATATCGTAAGGGACTGCTCCAATTTCTTGTGCCACCGGCATGACGCGGTCGGGCGGGGCATAGTAGAACTCGGATTGCGCGTCAATAAACCGCAAAATCAGCCATGGGCATGCGATGCGATCGATCTTGGGGTGCTCACGCGTGATCCATTTCATGTTGAACTCCTGTCTGCCATCGCTTAGTGGGCTCGCTCAAAGGAGTGATACAAGTCATCGAAGAGATTCGTGGCGCGCTCGATGCGGCCATCGTCCGATGGCTGGCTTGAGACAATGCCCGCTAAGAGTTGCTGAACGCCGGCGGTTTCCCTGCGTCCAAACTTCTGATCCTTAAGATCCAAATCGTGGATGATTTCGGCGATTGCGGCTAACGCCGCATCTTTCAGTTCGAGTCGGTAGAGGAGCACTTCGAAGGTGCATTGATCCCCTTCGTGCGTAAATTCTGCCTGGTACATATCGAAGCGGATTTCCTTATCCTCCGGCCGATAATTGCGATCGGCGACCCACTTGAACTTAGCCTCAGGATCGACCCAACGGCGGATGAGCCAGGCACTTGCCATGCGATCGACATGCACATTGGCTCGCGTGACCCAGGTCCGACCTTTGAGTGAGGTTAGTTTTTCGGTTTGCATGGCGGGTTCTACTCCCAACGCATCAACGCTGATGTCTCGCGGTTCAAGTTCGCGCAGCAGTGCGCGGACTTGCTCACGGCCATTGGCCTGGAAAAAGTCGATCGCCTCGATGGCGCTGATGCGGCCGGCGAATTTGGCATGTTGAGCAGCTGTCTCCTCGGCGCTCGGCGGATCGCGTTTGCGCTCGAATCGGGCAGTGAATGCGCGGATCTCCTCGGCAATAGCGCGGTATTGTTCCTCCCGCGCAGCGTCGAAAATTGCGATAATTTCCTCGTCCGTAAACCCCTGTACGGCGCGGGCATCTAGAATCAAGCCCTCGCCACCGGCGTCTCGGACCTCGCGTAAGGTCCACTCGAAGTCCTCCAAGGCCTCTTCCGTCGCCGGCATCAAGTACAGGGCGTTCTTGAATGAGGCAGCTCCCACGGCCTGCAAGCGCCGCCAAATCTTGACCCGCGCGTAGGCAGGCTGAGCGGGCAGCTGAAAAGCCAATACCCACCATCGGCGACCGTCCTTGGGATCGGAAGAGCTCATCGCGGGAATATATCACCGCCCAATTACAAAATGATACACTTGTATCAATTACAATTGGAGGCCGCTATGACGCGACGCGACGTGGGCCGACTGATGACAGGTGCATTCGCCGCGGCTGCGACAACTTCAGGTGCGATCGGGTCGCCTGTGGTTAAGGGCGTCGCAGAGCGCTGGCGTCAAGATTTCCCGGCGCTTCGGCCCTCCGAGGGAAAAAATCGGTACGTGTACCTCGACAGCGCCGCGACCGCCCAGCGGCCGACTCAAGTAATTAATGCACTGCGGGAATTTTATGAGCGAGATAACGCCAATCCGGGAAAGACTCAACACACAATGGCGCGACGGGCTTTCGAGCAATACCAAAAGGCGCGCCAAACGCTCGCTCGTTTCATCAATGCCTCCAGTGCCGATGAAATTACGTGGGTGCGTGGAACCACTGAGGGAGTCAATCTAGTAGCGAGCGCCTGGGCACGCAGCGTGCTTCGCCCTGGTGATGAAATTCTCCTGACGATCGCCGAGCACGCGTCCAACCTGATGCCGTGGCGATTGGCGGCCGAGCAAACTGGCGCTCGGATCGAATTCATTGACGTTGACGATGCCGGCCGAATCTTACTCGAGGATCTGGATCGAAAGCTCTCTACGCGCACTCGCCTCGTGGCCTTCAGCCATGTCTCGAACGTGGCGGGATACGTGAATCCTGCAGGCGAGATCTGTGCGCGAGCGCGCCACGCGGGGGCCCGCACATTCGTGGACGCTGCCCAATCAGCACCGCATATTCCGCTAGACGTGCAGGCCATCGGCTGCGACTTTCTCGCCTTTTCAAGTCACAAGATTGCGGGTCCCATGGGCGCTGGCGTTCTGTGGGCATCCACGGAACTCCTCGACTCGATGGCACCGTACCAATCCGGATCCAACATGGCCCACGCAGTCGACCTCGACGGACAGCAGTTTGAAAAAGGCGCCTACAAATTCGGCGCGGGTACGCCGAATGCCGCCGATGCAATTGGCATGGCGGCAGCAGCCGATTATTTAGACTCAATCGGCCGGGACGCTGTTCAGATTCACGAAGAGCACATCACTGCCTATGCGCTCGAGCGACTGGAAAGTGTTCCAATCCTTCGCATTTTCGGGCCACACCGATCTAAGGATCGCATACCGGTATTTGCCTTTGAAGTTAAGGGCATGGCGGCCGAAGACATCATGCACAGCTTAGACGCAAGGGGGGTCGCGATTCGTGCGGGCGATTTGTCGGCTCTGCCACTCCTGAAGCATTTTGGAGTTAGCGAGGCGGCTCGTGCGTCGTGCTTTCTCTACACAACGCCGTCTGACATTGATGCGCTCGTCGAAGCTTTGCAACAATCGATCGCAAGAAGGTGACGGTAAGGCCATAAGTCAATCCTTGTGGAGGCCAAGCAGTCTGGGAAGACTCCACTGATACACACAACTGGAGATATACACGAACCGCTGGAACATGAACATCCGCACTTTCCGGATGCACACCATCGTCACCAACACCAGTGATCGATGTCGAATTCAGCAGTTAAGGTCAGGCCCGTTGTGCGGACTTACCTCCTTGGCGCCGTCGCAATCCCCCGGGCGCGCCAAAATTAGTGCCTTATCGGGACCACGGTCACGCTAAGGGGAACAGCCTGCGGACTTCCGACTGCGTTGTTCGGAATGTTAAGAGTCGCGGATAGCGGTCCTAGATTCAGAGCGAGTAGCACAACGTAGATCGCGCAGGTGTTTCCAGGGGCAAGTGAGCGACCGCACGCGCTGAGCGCCAAGAAGTCGCCACGGCCAGTTCCGGCGCCGGGAGTTACCGATACCTGCGAGATCAACACCGGTACCTTGCCGGTGTTCGCCAGCGTCACTTTCTTGGATAACACACTGAACCGCGTGACCGTGCCGAACGAAACGCTGGACGGAGTCACGCTCAAAAGCTGGGTCGCGGGGTTAACTCGAATTGTGCAATTTCCGGTCACCGTCCCGGTAGCAAGTCCGGACGAATCGACGACCTGCGCCGTAAAGGCGAACGTACCCGGCGTGGTTGGCTTACCCGTGACCGCACCGGTGCTCGTATTCAGGCTAAGGCCGGCGGGCAGGCTCCCCGTGTTCGAAAACTTGTAGGGCGAAACGCCGCCCGCGGCAGTCATCGCCGAGTTGTACACGACTCCCACTTGAGCGGTCTCTGCAGGGCAAGCCAATGTGAGCGGGGCGACAGCGCCGACTAGTTTGCCGCCGCGGAAACTGTAGAAGTAATCGGTGGTTGCCGAAATCGGACCCGTAATATTCAGTGAATTTGCGCCGAGCAACAATCCCGCAATCCCGTTTGTGCCCGCTCCCGTGTTGTATTGATCGCCGTCGACTTGCCCATAGCGAATACGTACATCGAAATCGCCGGGGGTGGACGAAGCGTGAGAATAAATAATAAGTTGTGCGAATACTTGCGCGCCGCTGGCGTCGGTCAGGCCATACCACATGACTGAAAATGCCGGCACTTCATCGGCTTGATCGAAATTACCGTCCGAACCAGGGAGAGCTGATGCCGAACCGCGTTGGTACATCATCTGGCCAAAGTTCTGCCCATTCATTTCAAATACCGAGCCGACAAAAGCCACGGAATTTAAATCCGTAAAGAATGGGGCGATGACGGGCTGGCCGAGAGACGCGAGGCTCGAAAACGACGAGGTAGTGATCGGACCGGTAAAGGAAACGATTCCGTTTTCATTTGCATACAAACTGGTGACTGGGCCGTTGCCGAAGTCGATTGGAAAGCCCAGAGGAAGCGCGCCGGTGGAAGCATTGTTCAGCAGGGTTAGCGGACATGATTCCGGTCCGCTGGAACCGGCGGTGCACGCAGTGCCGTTACCGACAGTGTTAGTCCCAAAATCGTCGCCGTCGCTGCCTGGGCCGAAGATCGGACCGAAATCGACGCTGACATGGGATGCAATCGCGGGCGTACTCGCGAACGCCAAACATGCGATGGCCATTGTTGCAGCCAAGATGTGTGTGCGCATATTGATTCCCCAATACTTGTTTTGTATGAATTGATTTTAGCGGCGTTAAGCGCATTCTATTCGGGCGCGCACAAAGCTACAAACGTATTGCCGCTTTAAAATTATGCAAGCACGACGTTATATTGCATATATCAGCTATTACCATGGGGACCGCGTCGCTGCTCGGTGGCTACACCGCGCCGTTGAAACTTACCGCGTTCCTCGCAAGATGCTTGCCAAGTTGGGCCTCGATAAACCTGCCCGCTTAAAGCCGGTTTTCCTCGACCGCGAGGAACTATCAAGTTCTTCTAATTTGGCCGAATCCCTCCGCAACGCATTGGATGCAAGTGACTTTTTGATCGTCGTGTGCTCGCCGACGGCAGCCGCCTCTCACTGGGTCAATGAAGAGATCAAAGTCTTCCGGGAACTCGGTAAGGCCGACAAGATCCTTTGCCTGATCGTCGCCGGCGAGCCGCAAGCCGAGCGGCGCGGTCTAGCGCCGGAACTCGAATGCTTCCCTCACGCCTTGTTCGATGCGGCGCCCGCAGGCCAGACAGGCGTGGAGGCCACAGCCGAGCCCTTAGCGGCTGATCTGCGCGCCGGCGGCGATTCGCGCCATAGCGCCAAGCTTAAAATTGTTGCGGCGCTACTCGGTGTCAGCTTCGATGAATTGCGCCACCGTGATCATGCGCGACAGCGGCGACGTCTCGCCGTGGTCGGAGTTGGAGCCACACTTGGGTGCATCATATTCGCCGGCTTGGCGGCTGCGGCGTGGATCGCGCGCGAGGAAGCCGTACGACAGCGTCAAATTGCGGTGCAAAAGTCACTGACCGCCCAGCGCACCTCTGATTTTTTGGTTTCTTTGTTTCAGGTTTCAAACCCCAGCGAGTCCCGCGGAAATTCGGTGACCGCGCGCTCCATCCTGGACCGAGGCGCGCAAGAGATCGAAGAATCGCTGCGCGATGAACTGGCGGTACGTGCCGAACTCTCGGCAACTCTGGGTGAGGTGTACACCGGACTAGGGCTGTACAAGCCAGCGCTGCACCTCCTCGAAACGGCACACTCCACGGTGGGCCAGGACGCCGCGGCGTTCGCACGTGAGACGGTATCATTGGCCTACTTGGAACAGCTGCGCGGCAACTCCGAACGAGCCGATGCTCTTTACGCGCAGGCGCAGCAACTGGCCGATTCACTCGAGCAGCCCGACCGCGCGCTGCAAACCAAAATATACATGGGCCGCGGCGAGGTCGCCGGTTATCTGGAACAATCCGCGAAAGCATCCGAATTCTTCAATCGTGCATTGGCGCTGCAGAAGGATCAGCCGTCGAACGAGCTGCAAGTACGCGTGCTCGAGCAGCTTGCGACCGCGGATTTGAATGCGAATGATCTGGTCGCGAGCGAAAAAATTTATGAGCAGGCACTGGAAGCGCGCATCAAGCTGTCGGGAGAGACCCATCCGATGGTTTCGGAGACACTCAACAATCTGGGCGCGGTAGCGTATCTGCGCGGTGAGCGTGCTCGCGCGGAATCATTTTATCAGCGAGCACTAAACATCGACCGGCGCGTGTTGGGTAAGGAACATCCGGATGTCGCCGTCGACATGAACAACCTTGCGCTATTGTACGTCGAGCGTCGTGAATTCGCGCTCGCCATCACCATGCTCGAGGAAGCCGTCAGAATCCAATTGACTCAGCAAGATGAAACGCAGCGCGACTTGATTTTTGCCTTCACGAACCTCGGTCTCGCGCGAATGGGATCGGGCGAATATGGTGCCGCCGAATCAGTGTTCGGGAAAGGACTGCAGGCGGCAGTCGCCAATAAAAATCGGATGCATGCGCCCATCCTCGTACATATGGCGGACCTTGAATGTCGCACCAATCGATATCAGGAGGGATTGGCACGAGTCGAAGTGGCCCGTCCCATAATGGCAGCACGCTATCCCGACGATCCATGGCGGATCGCTTTGCTCGACAATGTAAAGGCAGAGTGTTTGACGGGCCTGCAGCGTTTTGCTGAAGCGGATTCGCTTGTAGCAGCGAGTACGCCGGTGCTGCTGGAAAAATGGAGTCCCACGAGTTTGTACGGAAATGATGCCCTGCGACGTGCGATTCGGCTTTATCAGCTAACGGGCGATGCAGCGCGCGTCGCGAAATATCGTCGCATCGAAGCGATCTGAACGGGCTTCAGTTGTGCCCTAGCAAACCGGCGACGTACCCCCAGGCTTCCTTGATCAGGAATAGAGTGCCGATCGCGGAGGTCATCACGATCCAGACGAGGGGACCATAGATCCGAATGGCAGTCGGAAAGCTTAAGGGGCTCGGCTTGGTGTCGTCGTTGTAGGCGCCATCCAAGTCCCCAGAATGATCCGAAGCTCGTCTGCCACGCCGCTTTCTGCGATCAGGGATCGCAGCCGCATCTACTTTGCGTACTGGGAAGGGCTGCATACTCAACCTCGTGTTGATTCAAACAGTTACATCATGAGCGATGCGGATTTGCCAGCCTGTAGGAATGCGGCCCTGTCGAGCGTAGGGTGAGCGCTGACATTGGCTTAGTGGTTATCGCGTGTCGCCAATTGCCGACTCGCCGTCAGTCCGTTTCGGACTCTCGGAGCTGCTTAAGAAGCTCCCCATCGAGTTCAAGGTGGGCCTTCGCATTCCGCATTGCAAGCATGGCGCTTGGCGCAAGAGTCGCGGACTTCAAGTCGATCGCTCGACCCCAATTCGCAATCTCGCATTCGGTGCGTTCCAGCGCCGATGCCAGCGCCGCGATTCGCTCCGGACGCGACAGAATTTTCATGAAGCTGATCGCAGAATAGAGACGCGTTGGAAATGGATTCGGGGGGCCGGTCCAAGCGGCCTTCGCGAGGCGGCGCAGTTCGGCACGGCCAGTTCGAGTGATGCGATAGACCGACCGGCTTCGCGCGCCGGTCGCCTCCACCTGCTGAACCGCGACCATATCGTCGCGCTCCATCGCCGCAAGTGCGTGGTAGATGCTGCCCGGGAGCACCTCCGCCCAGGTGTCGGTTCGGCTGTCAGCGAGCGCCTTGCGAATCTGATAGCCGTGCATGGGTTCCCGCGCCAGCATACCCAGCACGAACAGGCGCGCATTCACCGACCTGGTCCTCCGGGACGACTGGGATCGATCCCCGGCGAGCACGTCGGGCGCGTTCGCCGAAATTCGAACCGGCACGGCTCACCGGTCGTGAGAAGCGTGGTGGGGCGACTGAATGAAAATCCGTGTGTCACCGGATCGATCGCTGCCGCCCAATCGAGGTCCTTTTCGCAGAATGTCGGGCCGAGTTCTGCGGCGCCATTGTCAATCAGGAAACGATGATAAAAGCACTTGGAGACGGTCATCCGGTAAGCATTATTGTCGTCTTGTACAACGAAGCGCTCAAACGTGCGACCGTAATACGCAGACTGTTTTTTCTTCGATACATTGATCGTAAACCGGAACGGATCGCGAACAAGCTTCGGAAGCAGCCGCATTGCCTTTCCGACTCCCTTCGCCCCGCTTGAAAGGAACGCCTCGCGAACGACGCTCAGAGCCACATCGCGGGTCGTCGGATGCGACCGCAGCACGTGGTAGGCCGCCGTGACTGCCGCGCACAGCCACAGGTGCGACTCCGAGGCCCGATCGACGATCCGGCCTCGGTTCTCCTCCACCAGCATTGTCCGTCGCGCAGACGCTTCGCGCACGAGAGCGGCCGCTACTGCTGCACCTCGACTTTTGAGCGCGATACGAAGCCGGCGTTGGAAGCTCCACAAGAACACCCAATCCAACAGATTTGGGCGCGGCGCGGCCGTCATGTTGACCGAAAGTGCATTCGCCATTGGCCGCTCCTTATAGTCAAATTTGACTATATGAAGCTTGGGCGCGCCAACCTCGATAGTCAAGAATGACTATAGGCGCCAATGATTGGAATCAAGGCTGCGCGAAGCTATGCCGGAACAGCGGCGCGGACACCAAGGCGGCAACATACAATCCAACGCCGAAAATCGTGTGATTCGCAAGGCTCCGCAGGCGAGCGACATTGGGTCTTGGTGTCTTGGAAGCCGCGATCCCGAGGCCCATGCCTGGCTGCAATAAGAACAATGGAAAGACGACTGTGAAGACGCCGACAACCAACGCCGGCACAACTGTAGGCTGACGCAGCCAATCAGGGCCCCAAATGGCGATGAGAATAGTCGCGAAGCTGACGCCAATTGCATAGTGAACGCTCCAGCCGAGAAGAAGCTCACCACGAACCGGCAACGAATCCGCAATCTTGCTGTGCACGAAACGTCCAGGCAAGTGACCGACCCATCGACCAACCATGGCCCAATTCGTAATGGGAATCTGGAAGACGCGTTTGAGACATGCGGACCATAGATCGAGCACGATAGTCGCGCCGACACCTATTGAAACCACTCGCAACATGATCTGAAGATTTGCGCTCATAGTCGCCACCGGTTCACTGTACTCCTGCCGAAGGCGTTACAATACGCAGCCAGATTTACGCGCCGGCAGGTTCGTCGAAGAACTGGCGTCTAGTCTTAGGGAGACCCCGCAAATGAGCACAAAACAGCTGATCGCTTTAGGCTTTGGCGCGGCGATGTCCGCGTTGATCGTATCGCCCGTGTTTGCGGCGAATCCCACGCCCAACGTCTACAAAGCGCCGCTGAACAGCTACGGCCAACCGGATCTGGAAGGGACCTGGACCAATGCAACCCTGACCGTGCTCGAGCGCCCAAAGGAATACGGCGTGCGCCTGGTCATGACCCCCGAAGAGGTCAAGAAGGTCGAAGGTGATGACGCGAAAATGTATGCCGCGGACGCCGCGCCCAGGGACCCCAAATTTAAGACGACCGATCTACCGCATGAGTGCGGCAAGGGTTTCAGCGGCGCAGGTTGCGGCTATAACTTTGCGTGGATCGACCCGGGTAACAACGTCATGCGGGTCAACGGCGAACCCCGGGCCTCTTTCATCACCGACCCCGCCGATGGACGTCTGCCCCCGACCAAAGCGGGGGTGGTGGTTGAAAATCCATACTTGCATTACGGCGAAAACCCCGAGAATCAAACGCTGGCGGAGCGATGCTTGAGTTCGTTTGGCTACAGTGCAGGTCCGGTGATGCTGCCGCTCCTTTACAACAACAACTATGAAATAGCACAGAGCAAGGACACGGTCGCCATCGTGATTGAAATGGTTCACGACGTGCGGATCATCCATATCGGCGGGAAGCACCGCACGGATGGAGCGCGCCCATGGATGGGGGATTCCATCGGTTGGTACGAGGGCCAAACGTTAGTCGTTGAGACAACCAATTTTCCGGAAGCCACCGCGCTGCAAGGCGCATGGAAGGAATTGAAGGTCACCGAGCGATTCACCCGCGTGGCACCTCACCGCATCCTCTATAAGTTCAAGGTTGAGGATCCGAGCGTTTGGGATCGCCCTTGGAGCGGCGAATATGAATTCAGCCCGTCGAAGGGGCGGATCTTCGAGTACGCCTGCCATGAGGGAAATTACGCACTCGAGGGCATTCTCTCCGGCATGCGTGCCGGTGAGGCGGCTGCCGAGAAAGCGAAATTGGCCGGAGCGAACAAAACCGCCGAAGCGCCTGCAGCTCAGAGCGGTGGGAAAAAACAGTAGCCGGCATCGTCGTCATCTTGGTCGCATAAATTTTCCGCCGTCCCGGGAAGGTCCTACGGAGTCAAGACCACCTTGCCGATGTTTTTGCGGGCCTCGAGGTAGGCGTGCGCTTCGCCGGCGCGATCGAAGGGGAACGCTTTGTCGACGTGAGGGCGTACCCAGCCTTCGGCGACGCCTTGCAGCAACTTGTCTGCCCAGACTCGAATCTTGTCGGTCTCATGCCAGAGGTGTCCCATGTTCACGCCAAACACGCCGCGGTTCAGGTTCATGAATGACAGCGGGTGAAAAAACGGCATGCCCAGCGCGGTTCGCAGCAACTTGAGTGATGCCAGCTTGCCCGAGTCGGAGGCCGCGGAAACGCCGAATACGCCCAGGCGCCCCGTGGAGCGCAGGGCCTTGTAGCTCTTCTTCCAGTGGTTGCCGCCAATGGGATCGATGATGAGCTCAACGCCCAGTCCGCCGGTCAGGCGTGACAATTCAGTCGACCAATCCTTGCCGCGATAGTCGATCGCTTCGTTGAGGCCGCGCTCTTTGAGGAAGGCGTGCTTGCCGGCGCTGGCGGTGCCGAAGATCCTTGCACCGACATGGCGCGCAACATCGATGGCGGCCAGGCCCACGCCGCCGCCGGCATTGTGGATCAGGACAGTTTCGTCGGCGGACAACGAGCCCATCACCACGAGCAGCTGCCACACGGTTAGATAGTTCACCGGAATCGCCGCGCATTGTTCATGGGTGAGCGACACCGGCTTGGCGAATACTTGGGTCTCCGGCACCACCACTGTGTCCGCGTAGCCGCCGAATCGCGTGAGCGCGAATGCGTCGCGGCCGATCCAGTCCTGGCTCGCCGCAGGTCCCGCGGCGTCCACTCTGCCCGAGACTTCGTAGCCGACGACGCACGGCGCTTTCGGCGCGTCCGGGTACAGCCCCTGCCGCGCCAGAATGTCGGCGAAGTTGATGCCGCTCGCTTTGACGCGGATCCGCAGCTCGTTGCCTTGGGGCTGCGGGTCCGGCGATTCACGGACCTGCAGTTTCTCAGTGCCGCCGTAACCGGTTATGTAGATTTGTCTCATGGGGTCGACACTCGATCTATCCAACTGTCGCCTGCGTACATCCGCATCGGACGCCCGGGCTGCTCCACAAATCGAACCACTTCGCCGACGACACCGCCTCCCGTGGGCGCGGCGTAACGAAAGCGCCCGCCGCCGAGCGGCTCGAGCGTTACCCGATTGTCCAGATTGGGTGCGTTGGGCGTGACGATGATCAATTTTTTATTGAGCAACACGACCTGCGAGTCTCCGTTACGGCCGCGGTACAGCCCTGCGAAACGCTCCCAAGCCGGATCCCAAGACACTTCCGCAGGTTTCGCCTTGGCTGCCTTCGCGACAGCTTGTCCCACGGTGTTCATCAACTGCATTGCGATATCGGAAGGGTTGGAGTCAACGGTGTTGGTGAGCACGATGACGCCCACCTTGTCCCCGAGCTCGACCAGTGTCTGAGTCGTGTTACCCGGATAGCCGCCTCCGTGTCCGATGTAGGTCTTATCCTTGACGCGATTGACGTCGAAACCGAGTGCCGTGCCCGAGGTCCAATTTTCTTCCACCGAACGTACGCGAAGCAGCTCGCGCCACGAGCCGCTGCTCAAAATTTGTGCTCCGCCGCGCGGTCCGCGGCGGAACTGTGCCGATTCGAACTTCGCCAAGTCTTCAACATTCGACGTGACGCCGGTCGCCGCCGCCATTCCGCGCGAATCGACGAAGGGGAGCGTCTCGCGCGACCCGTCCGGCATGCGCCGACCGTAGGGAACGGCCAAGCCGCCTTCATTCTTATCGACGCTGGAGGCGTTCATCCCAAGCGGCTTGAAGATATTGCGCGCGACGTAGTCAGCCCAGTTGTCGTTGCTCACTTTCTCGACGACGGAACCCGCGATGGCGTAGGCGAGATTGGAGTACTTCCAGCGCACCGACGGCGCAAAGGCGGCCTGACGATCGGCAAAGAGGCGCTGCAATTCATCGGTGCTTGGAAAGCGGTATGACACCCAATGATCGCCGGCCTCGCGCTGCAGGCCGGAGCTATGCGAGAGAAGCTGCTCGATGGTGATCGGACCATCATCGTCTCCCGCAGGCTTCGGCTTGAACCAAGGCAGGTAATTGACCACCGGATCGTCCAGCCTCAGCTTGCCATCCTCGCGAAGCTGCATGATTGCGATGGCGGTGAACAGCTTGCTGTTCGATGCCACGCGAAATTTGGTCGCCGGCGTCATCGGTATCTTGGCCTTGATGTCCGCGAAGCCAAAGCCCTTGGCCCACACCAGGTCTTGATTGCTGACCACTCCAACGGCAATACCGGGCAGTCCCCGGTATGCGATCTGGCCTTCCACCCAGGCAGAGAACAGGCGCTCGGCACCGAGAACATCGGGATCCGCGGCGATGGTCGCGGCAGACGGCGGTGGAACAGGGGTCTGAGCGGAGAGCGGAAGCGCAATCACCGCACCGAGAATTGCCAGCGCGATACGGGCGGACAATCGGGTTTCACCAAGCATTTCTGAGGTCTCCCAAAATCGACGTAATTCTTGTGGGTGCACCGCGATTCTACTGACCTTTGGAATGCATTTGTCGCATGATTGGCGAGTTTCGTCGGTTGACTGACCTGTGCGACGGTGGCCTTATATATAGCTAGAGGGACCTGTTCTCCAATCCAAATCCCCCCGGAGTTATCGGATGAAACGAGTATTGATTGCTGCCCTTGCAATGCTGTCGATCGCCGCGGGGGCAGTCGCCGCCAACAAGGCCGCCACGGCCGACAAACCCGCGTCCGGCAAGCCGAATTTCTCGGGCGAATGGACCATGAATGCCGCCAAGAGCAACTTTGGACAGCTGCCTGCGCCCGCCAAATTTGTCAGAAAGATTCAGCATTTGGACCCGTCGCTGACCGTTATCGAGGAACAATCCGCGGGCGGGCGCGACTCGACGACCACTCGAAAGATCACCGCCGACGGCAAGTCAGTCACTCTCGAGTTGAACGGAGCGGCCGCCCTGTGCTCGTCCGTTTGGGACGGGGCCGATCTAGTCGCGACGACGACTCTCGATTCCGTGGGGTTGAAATTCACGGACAGAATGTCCTTGTCGTCCGACGGCAAGGTGCTGACCAGCAAGGTGCAGATCGCATCGCCTCAAGGCGATGGCGAATTGATCATCGTGTTCGACCGACAATAGCGGACGTCCGTTGCGCGGCGTTTTAGCTCGCAGGATCCGCTGCACCCTCGGGAGCGCCGCGCGTCAGCACATCCGGCAACGGTTTGCCGCTTTCGGTAAAGGAGAGCGAAACCGAGTTGAGGCAATGCCGCTCGCCTGTCGGGGGCGGGCCGTCGGGGAACACGTGTCCTAGATGGCAGCCGCAGCGCGCGCAGACTTCTTCGACTCTGACCATTCCGTAGCTCGTGTCGCGAATGCGCTTGATGTGGGCTTCATCGTAGGGTTTAAAAAAGCTCGGCCAACCGGTGCCTGAATCGAATTTGGCGTTTGAGCGAAATAACGGCAGTCCGCAGAAGCGGCACGTGTAGGTGCCATTCTTCTTGTTATCGAGGAACACGCCGCAGAATGCAGCCTCGGTTCCGTGCTGCAGCAGCACGCGGCGTTCGTCGGCGTTCAGTCCGGCCGTGATCTCATGGCGCTGTTGCTCGCTTGGGGGATTCAAATTGAATGCCGTCATAGATGCCTCTTGGAGTGCGACCGTACGGATCTTGGTTCTAGACCGGCCGTTTCAAGTCTCTATCCTATGCCGTGCGTGATGGTGGGTGCTAGGATCTTGAGGTGCCCGCAAACACCACGCCCACAAATTCTCAGGACGGATACGAGAGGTTGATTCTCTCGCCACCGCGTCCAGGCGCCGGCATCGCGCCGGGCGGTACGGAGGCGCAAATCATGCCTCGGCTGAAAGCCGGCACTGTGCTGATGATGGGCGATAATCCGGACTTGCCGCGGATGCCGGCGCGGCCGGGTTTGTTGGACTTCATCAAACATCGCACGACCGACGCCACATTTCGGCATCTGCTCATGAGCGCCAAGTATGCGTTGGATGCGGGCCACGAAGAAAAGATCGTCTTGGCCTGCTTGCTCCACGATATTTCCAACGGTAGTTTCTTGCGTCCCGATCACGGCTATTGGGGCGCGCAAATGATTGCGCCTTACGTGGAGGAAGAGATCGCTTGGGCCGTGCAATATCATCAGGCACTGCGATACTTTGCGGATGAGTCGGTGGGGTACGAATATCCTGATTCGTATCGGCGTTTCTTCGGCCCGGACTATGTGCCGCCGGACTACATTCGGCGCGATGCGCAAATGGCCAAGCAGCATCGCTGGTACATGAGCGCGCGTCTCGTCACTCTCTACGATAAATATTTCTTCGAAAAATCCGATCCGATCGATCCAGATCTATTTGCCGATATCGTGGGCCGGCATTTTAGGCAACCGCCTGAAGGATTGGGTTTCGACGGTTCTCCCGTCGCGCACATGTGGCGCACGATTATCTGGCCGGATAACGCGCTCTAAAAAAAACCGCGGCGCGGCGAGACGTTCTCGCGACCACTCCGTGCACGCGTGTCTCTATAAAACCACGATTTGTGAAGCGTAAGAATTTCCCTGCTAGCATGTTCAAAAGGGCCATAAAACCAGCGTAAAAGTGTGAAGTAGTGTGAAGGAATGTCGTGATATATGACTGGTTGTTGTAATAAATACACGGGGGGTTTTGATCTAAAACCTTACAGGAGATTCAGGATTATGCGCAGCAGTTTTCCATTCACCGCTTCGGCAGCGCTGGGCGCGGCACTTTTGTGCCTGCAACCAGCGGTGCTGTTTGCACAGACGGCGGCTGCATCGCCCGATGCAGCACCTCTGACAGAAATTATAGTGACGGGCAGTCGCCTCCAGCGCACGGATACGGAAACTCCGAGTCCCGTCGAGGTCATCACTTCGATTGAAATGCAGCAGTCAGGCTACACAAGCACTCAGGATATCCTTCACAACTTGACGGCCAATGGTCAAGGTACCTTGTCGCAAAGCTTCTCAGGCGCGTTCGCCAGCGGCGCTGCCGGTATCGCGTTGCGCGGATTGAACGTGGGTTCGACCCTGGTGCTGATCGACGGCCATCGCATGGCGCCGTACCCAATCGGCGACGATGGTCAACGCTCGTTCGTCGACGTGTCGAACATTCCTTTCGACGTCATCGAGCGCGTCGAAGTGCTGAAAGACGGCGCCTCCGCCGTGTACGGTTCGGACGCCATCGCAGGCGTGGTCAACATCATTCTCAAGAAGAGCTTCCAGGGTGCCTCCGTGACGGCCGATGGCGGCACGTCCAGCCATGGTGACGGCACGCAGTACCATGTGTCCGGCATCTACGGTCTCGGCGACCTGGATTCCGAGGGACATAATTTCTATATTTCCGCGGAATATAAAAGGTCGGGAGAAATTAAGTTTACCGACCGCGGCGGCATTTTCACGCAAACGGACTTCACCTCGACCGGCGGATATAACGTGACGCCGGGTGTTGCGAATCCCTTGAACGGCGGTTTGCCGCGATCGGGGACCGGTTACATCACCGACCCTTCAGGCAACATCCCGGGAATTGCGGGCTTCATGCCCGGTTGCAATGCGACTCAATTTGCAGCCAATCAGTGCACGTACCGCGATACCTGGAGCCAGATTCAGCCGCCCACGGAAAACATCAATGTCGTCGGGAAATACACGCAGAAATTCGCTGAAAATTGGGAAGGGTCCTTTCAAGTTAGTTACTTCGAAGGCAAATCCCAGCAGGTCAGCGGCCCGGACCGCGCGTTCGTGGCGGGCTTTCAGGGCGTGACGTCGGGTCCCGGCGTGACACCGACGCTGGTGGCCCCGTTGGGTCCCACCACGATCCCGAGCACCAACCCCTCCTTTCCGACGGGGACGGGCCTGACCACCGGCAATTTGACCTACACCTTCTTGAATCTCGGGCCGTTGCTCACGGAGACCGATTCCAAGGCGTACCGCGCGATTGCCGATGTGAACGGCAAGGTCGCGGGCTGGGACCTGGAATTTTCGGCGGGCTTCACCGAAGTGGCGCTGTCGATCGATGGGTTCAACTATGTCAACCCGGGTAACTTGCAGACCGCGCTCGACAGCACGACCGATCCATTCCTGGTGGGCCAGCAGAATAGTGCCGCCGTGAATAATTTCGTGGCGCCCATGCTGCACACCTACGACACGTCGAAGTTGAGCTTTGGGCATCTGGGTGCCAGCCGACAGGTGCTGACGCTGCCGGGCGGACCGTTGGGCGTCGCCTTCGGCGCGGATTATTTCCAGCGCAATCAATTTGCCGTGGCTCCGGCCGACGTTGCGAATGGCATCACGCCGAATTTCAGCAACAATTTCACGGTGGGCACGCAGCAGGTGGCGTCCGGCTACCTCGAGGTGGACGCGCCCGTTGTCAAGCAGTTGGACATCGATGCGGCTGTAAGGTACGACCATTACAATCTGTCGGGCGGCAGAGCGAGTCCGAAAATCGGCTTCAAGTACACGCCGATTCCGGAGTTCGCCATCCGCGGCACGGCGGCGGGCGGATTCCGAGCGCCGGGACCGGCAGAAAATGGCCGATCGGGCCAGACTTTCTTCGCAGGTACCGCGTCCGATCCGGTTCTGTGCCCAAATCCGGGCAACGCGTCGACTCCGGGTAATTTCCCGACTCAGTGCGTCATCAATATCCCGGGACAACAAAGCACGAATCCGGCTCTCAAGCCGGAGACGTCGCGGTCTTTCACGTTCGGCGTGATCTTCGAACCGTTTAGAGATTTCAGCGCAACCATCGATCTGTATTCGATTCAAATCGATCACCAGATCGTCAGCGGTGGACCCGAGACGACGGTACGCGGCACCAACTTGAGCCCCTTGCCGTTCATCGAGCCGAATGGCAGCACGGCTCTGGTCACTCCGCCGGTGGCGCCGATTGCCTTCACGACGATTTCCTATGTGAACGCAAATACCACCAAGACGGATGGCGCCGATTTGGGCTTCAAATTTCACCATAATTTTGAAGGCATAGTTGATTGGACTTCCTCTGCGAGCTGGTCGTACACGCACAAGTACGATCTGGAAATTGATGGAACGACCTATCATTTGGCGGGCACGCACGGTCCGACCTTCTTCACGGGCGATACGGGCAATCCGAAATCGCGAGTGCAGTGGTCGAACACATTTACCCACGGCCCTGCGTCGCTGACCGCGACCGTGAACTACATCAGTTCATTCAGCGTGTTGGACCCGTCATCGGAAGCCTTCGGCCAAGGCCCGATGTCCACCTGTCTGGATTCCCTGTCCAATCAAGGCGGCGCGGCCGGTACCGACTATGCGGGCGTCTTGGGCAACGGCACAGTCCCGAGCGCGACCAGCTGCAACGTGAATCACTTCACGACGCTGGATCTATATGGCCGCTACGACATCACGGACAACCTCAATGTGCATGCGTCCGTTCTCAATGCGACCAACGCGAAGGCGCCGCTTGACTGGGCCACCTACGGCGGCGCATTGGGAGAGGTCCCCTGGAATCCGTCATTGCATCAGCAAGGGGCCGTGGGCGCGTTCTTCATGCTCGGCGCGACTTATAAGTTCCTGTAACCGAGACTCGTGACTCTTTTGGGGCGGCGTTCATCGCCGCCCCTCTTTTTTTTGTATGTGTGTTCTTTTGGCCTAGTCGATCGGCCAGGACATCGCCTTGGGCAAACTCGCCGGTGCTTCCGGCTGGGGCGCCGGTGCGATCGTATCAACCGCTCGCCACCACGGTTCCGGCCGTTGCGCATGCGCAGGCTCGATCGCTTCGCCGAGCCGCGGCATCATCAGCTGCACGCCGGTTTTCTCTCCCACGCTCAATAACTCTTCGGCAGGCTGATCCCAGGCATGCATGGCCAAGCTGAAGGTGCCCCAATGCACCGGCAGAAACGTACCGCCGCCGAGCAACGTCAGCGCCTTGAGCGCGTTGTGCGGTCCGAGGTGAATGTCTCCCCAGGCCGGATGGTAAGCGCCCACCTCCAACATCACGAGATCGAATGGCCCGAGCCGGTCGCGGATGAGCTCATATTCCGTGGTCAAGCCGGTATCGCCGCTGAAGAACACGGCGTGCCGTTCCGAGCGCAGCGCGAATGAGGACCATAGAGTTGCATTGCGGTCCTTGAGCCCGCGTCCAGAAAAATGCTGTGAGGGCGCCGCAGTGAGAGTGAGGCCGCCATTCGGCATGCGGTGCGACTCCCACCAGTCCAGCTCCGTGATGAGCACAGGGTTGACGCCCCATGCCTCAAGATGGGCGCCGACCCCGAGAGATGTGACGAACGGCACCTGGCGCTTTGCCAGTTCGCGGATGGTTGGGTAGTCGAGATGGTCATAGTGATCGTGCGAGACGACGACGAGATCGACCGGCGGCATGGCGCGCAAGGGAACCGGCACGGGCTGAAATCGCTTGGGACCCGCGAGCTGCGACGGCGAGGCGCGCCGCCCCCACACCGGATCGGTGAGCACGCGCAAGCCGTCGATTTCGATGAGTACCGTCGAATGGCCCAGCCATGTGGCGCGCAGCCCGCTGGAAGGCGGCTTGCGCCAAGAATCGAGCGGATTCATCGAGGGCAGGGGTCCGCGCGGCACGCGTCGCTCCCCGCCGCACAGAAAATCGCTCAAGGACGGCATTGGCGTATTCGGATCGCGCAGCCCCGGCGGGATGGGTTGTACATTGCGGAATCGATCGCCCGCCCAGCGCGGCGATGCGCGTATGCGCTCGAGGCGCGCGCCTTCGGGTCTTTTGCCGAGAGATCTCATGATGCGCCGTGTTCCTCTTAAGGGGGCATGCG
>DATHKV010000207.1:0-3939 GCA_035488895.1 Steroidobacteraceae bacterium | reverse complement strand
CAAATGCGCTTTGCGCCAGGCAGATCGCCGGCAGCAGCACCAACCCAAAGATTGCAGCGTGTGCTTTTCGCATGAGCGCTCCTGATGTTCTCCGATCTCCCTTAATAACCAAACTCAGTGCCCAGTCCCGCCACGCGGAATACTCAGACAGGCTCCCTGGCGATTTCTAGGAACTCGCGCACTCGATCCAGCTCCCGGTCGAGTGCGGCGCGAAAACTTGGATCGCGCGGCGCCTTGCCTGCGGTGTAGCCGAAGGCGGCGCTCAATCGCCCTTCGGTGACGGTCAAGTTCCCCCAGCCGATGACCCTTTCATGCCACAACAACGGCAGGGCGTAGTAGCCCAGCTTGCGTTTTGGCTCCGGGGTGTACGCCTCGAATCGATAAGCCCAGTCCCAAAAGATTTCGAAGCGGCGCCGGTCCCAGACGATGGGGTCGAAGGGCGTCAACAGGCGTACCTCATCGTCCGTCGCCCAGCGCTTCGACTCCGGCCTTTCCTCCGCCGGCCAGTACCATTCGATGCCCTGAACGCGCGTGTTCCTCAGCCGCTGCTTGGCGCGGGCGAGTGCGGCGGCGCGTTCCTTGATCCACTGCGGCGCGCCGTGCTGCAGGCGATTCACCAAATTTCCCAGGCTGTTGGCCGGCAGCGGGGCGTATTTGCGCACGATCACATCCACCAAGGCGTCCATCTTGGAGGCGCTGCTCGCCGTCGCGGCATCGGCCGTCGCGGCATCGGCCGCCGCGGCATCGCCGGCCGCCGGCTCAACTGCGATGATCTCGCGCGCAACATAGACGCGCGTGCCGCCGTCGCGCCTCGCGACCCGCAGCAGCCCGCGATAGTGCATGTGATCGAGCAGCTGCGTGCTGGCATTCGACGATCCGCCAAACCAATTGGTGACGCGACCGTGCGAGAAGTACGCGTCCACCTCGCGCGGATGCACCGCGCCGCGCTCGCGCACGAAAGCGAGGATGGCCTCCGCCTGCCTGGTGCGCGTGGGCGAGGATTTGATTTTCAGCGTGCGCGGATGCATCAGGGCGTGATGGATGCGCGGCAAAAAGCCATAATTGACGAAAAAATCCTCTTCAAGCGCCAGACTTGGATAGCGGCGCTCCAGGTCGCCGGCACGATAGTCCTTTACGCGGTGGCGCAGCGTCAGATCCTGTGCCCGCGCCGGCGCGCGGATGGGATCTGCCTGCACAAAACCCAGTTTTTCGATCGCGCGCTTGAGCGTCGTCGGCTTGAACAGCGAGCGCGCAATCGCATAGCGGCGCAGATCTTTGAGGGAAATCGGCATGCGGCGAATATACCGAATCCGCCGCCGCCGGTACCCCGGAGTGTCGGGCGGGTCGAGTTGCCGCAGGTTTCCGGGTACATTAGGAAAAATGCTGGAAACCATCGAAGTAGAAACGGCGCCGCAGCCGAACGCCGCGATCATTTGGCTGCATGGGCTGGGCGCCGACGGCCATGATTTCGAGCCCATCGTGCCCGAGCTGGTGCCGCGGGGATCGCGCGCCTGGCGCTTTGTTTTTCCAAACGCCCCGGTCCGTCCCGTGACCCTCAATGGCGGGATGCGCATGCGCGCCTGGTACGACATCGTGGGATTGGATCGAAAGTCTGCCGAAGACGCTGCGGGGTTCAAGGATTCCGACGCGAAAGTGCGGGAGCTGATTGCCCGCGAGGTCGGCCGCGGCATCCCCGTGAGCCGCATCGTGCTGGCGGGATTCTCCCAGGGCGGCGCCATTTCGCTGTACACCGCGCCGCGCTTGGAAGAAAAGCTCGCCGGCGTCATGGCGCTGTCCTGCTACTTGCCGCGGGAAAGCACATTCGAGGCGGAGCGCGCGCCCGCCAACGAGGGCACGCCGATATTCATGGCCCACGGACAATTCGATGGTACGTTGCCCATGATGTTGGGAGTAAAATCCCGAGACTACCTCAAGGCCCACGGGTACTCGATCGAATGGCATGAGTATCCGATGGCGCATGCCGTTTGCGCCGAGGAAGTGGCCGATATTCGTCAATTCTTATTGCGGGTGCTGCCGTAAATGACCGCCCAGCCGTCACTGAAACGAATCAAGACCGCCTCTGCGAAGGCGGCCGCGCGCGCCGCAGCGGCCAAGAGTCAGGTTCGCCTGGCCAAGGCGCAGCTCAAGCAAGCGCGTAAGGCTTTCAAGGCGGCAAAGAGGGCTGCCAAGCAAGCACGGCGACAGGTTGATGCGGCTGGGAGCGCGCGTCCGCGACGGCCCGCCGCCACCCTGAAGCTCAAGCCGGCGATCCGCAAAGCATCGATGCCGCCGAAAACCGTGCGCACACCGAAAACCGTGCGCACGCCGAAAATCGCGCAAGCCAAGCCAGCCGTGCCCCGCGCGGCGTCCAAACGCAGCGTAAAGAAAACGGCGCCGCGGCAGATCTCGAAAGTGCGGGTTCCGAAAGCGCCTCAAATGCGCTCAGCGGCGGAGATTGCGAAAACCGTCATCGAGCGGCTGCATGCGCCGCCGCCGATTTTGGCGCCCGCACCGATCATGCCGCCGGCACCGGCAATACCGCCGGATACCGATACCGGCTCCGGCGATTCCAGGCCCGCAACGCCCGCCAAATCTTGAGGTCAATGCGGCGTAGGCGGCACGATTCCCGGGAATAGAATCGCGATCAGGACGCTCAAGAATAGGAACGCGAGCAGCCCCAGCAATTGACCGAGCACCCAAACCGCAAACGCCCGGCGTGTGGTCAATCCCAATGTCTCGCTGAAACCCATGACCTGCAGGACGATGCTCCATAGGGCGAGCAACATGTAGGCCGTGAATTGCACGCGCAACACGAAGGCCACAAATCCATCGACTTCGACACCCGGCGTGTTGACGATGGCCGCATCGCCGACCAGCAGCGCGGTGAATATCCACAAAATCAGCGAGGCGGCGACGGGAATGCCGCCATAAGCCAGCACATGGAATACCTGGTTGCGGGCCGATTGGCCTGCGACACGCTTTCCCAAGCGCCCGTAAATCGCCGCGAATAAATACATGCTGACCACCCCGCCCAGGGGGCCGAATATCAAAGCGCTTCCCAGAAGCTGGCCCGCGGTGGTGCCGGTGCCGGAAAGCTGGGTTCGATACACCATGACGGAAGTGGCCATGCCTTGAGCCGCGGCCAAAATGTAGTCCGTGGCGCCGATGGGATGTGCCGCCAATTCCCGAAATACGCGTCGGGGTCTTAACCAGACATCTTTTAGCGGGCGAATGGGTTCTGTATCTGACACCAAAGCAGCCTACGCAATCCGTGTGTGCGACTCCAGTGTTCACGCACAGATGACAGCAGACTTTTTCAGGGCTACTCTCACAGCGAGTTCGAACGATGTTTCAGGAGAAGGATGATCATGGCAAAAAAGAGCAAGTCGAAAAAGCGCAAGTCGAAGCGGCCGATGGCAAAGGCCAAACGAAGTTCGGCAAAACGCTCGGCCAAGAAAAGCGTCGCTAAAAGAAAGACGCGGCCGGTGAAGGCCAAGAAGAAGGTCAAGGCAAAGGCAAAGAGAGCGGTTAAGAAGACCGCGCCGAAGAAGGCTGCGCCCAAGAAGGCCGCGCCGAAGAAGGCAATGCCGGCACCGAAGCCCGCCGCGATGAGCCCGCCGAGGCCCAAACCTGCGCCGATGGCGTCGCCGCCGCCGACGGCTGCATCGCCCTCCGTGCCGGCCGCTGAACCAGCCATGCCGCCGGCGATGAATTCCGGGGTGGAATCGTCGGGGATGTAAGGATTCGCTCGATGGCAGTGGGAGCTTGTCTGAGTATTCCGCGTGGCCGCGAGCGTGCCGGATTTGCCTTCAGTCGAGGCGGAGCCGACGAAGTTGGGTTTGATCCCAATGAGGAGGCGACAACGACGAATGAAGGCAAATCCGTCCGCTCCCGAAGGGTTGGCTCTGGAAGGGGCGTCTGCGGTGTTGCGCGGCTTGC
>DATHKV010000206.1:0-4674 GCA_035488895.1 Steroidobacteraceae bacterium | reverse complement strand
TTCGCATTCCTCGATCCGGTGTTCTCCTCCGGCGTCTACCTGGCCATGAGCGGCGCGGAACAAGCGGCGGAGGTGGTCGATGCATCGCTGCGCCATCCTGCGCGCGAGGCTAAGCTGCTGCGCAAGCTGGAAAAGCGCCAGCGGGCCGGCATGGCCCGGTTCTCGTTCTTTATCTATCGCTTCAACGGACCGGTGCTGACCCAGATGTTCAGCCAACCGCGCAACGTCTGGCAGCTCGAGCAGGGCGTGATCTCCATGCTAGCCGGCGATTTGTTCGACTCGCCCAAAGTGCTGCGGCGCTTGAGCTTGTTCAAATTGGTATACGCTCTGGCCGGCCTGCGCGATTGGCGCCGCTGGCGATCCGAGCACAAGTACCGGCTGGCGCAGGCGCGCTCGGAGTTCACCGGCGGCAACACCCCGCTCGACAAAATATGAGAGCCCAGCCATAGCGCCCGGCGCTACTTGATCAGCACCTCAGGCCACGGCCTGGTCCAGCCGCGCGCGCCGCGCCATCCAGAGGCTCACGCCGACGATCATGGCGGTCACGACGGTCAGCGTCAGCGTCGCGAGCACATTGATCTCCGGACTCACCCCTAGGCGAACCTTGGAAAAGACCACCATGGGCAGGGTGCTGCTGCCCGGACCCGAGGTAAAGCTCGAGATGACGAGGTCATCCCATGACAGGGTGAAGGCCAGGAGCCAGCCCGAGAGAATGGCGGGAAATATGATCGGCAGCGTGATGACGAAGAACACCTTCACGGGGCGCGCTCCCAGGTCCATCGCAGCTTCCTCCAGAGCGGTGTCGAAGCTCGAAAGCCGCGAATTGATGATGACGGTCACATAGGCCATCGAAAACGTCATGTGCGCGATGGTCATGGTGGTGATGCCGCGTCCCGCCGGCCAGCCGATCAACTGCTCGAGCGCGACAAACAACAGCAGCAGCGACAGCCCGGTGATCACTTCCGGCATGACCAAGGGCGCGGTGGTCATCGCGTTCAGGGTGAATCGGCCGCGAAATTGCCGGAAGCGCGCGAGACCGAAACCGGCCAGCGTGCCGAGGATCACCGAGCCCGAAGCATTGATCACCGCGACCTTCAAGGAAATCCACGCCGCGTCGAGAATCTCCTCGTTGTTCAGCAACGAGTGGTACCACTTCAGCGTGGGCGAGTTGGCGGCGTCCCACACCGTCACCAGTTTGGAAGCATTGAAGGAAAACACCACCATGGACAGTATCGGGACATACAAGAACGCAAAGCCCAACCCGATGCAGCTCAAGATGAAAAACGAACTGCGGTAGTTCATCGCGCACCCGCCGTTTCGCGCGCCTGCACGCTTTGATACCACATCATGAACGGCACCAAGAGAATCAGCAGCAGGATCGCGACAGCGCTCGCCACGGGCCATGCACGGTTGGCGAAGAACTCATCCCACAGCACCCGTCCGATCATCAGCGCGTTGGGGCCGCCGAGAAGTGCGGGAATGACGAACTCACCCACCGCCGGTATGAACACCAGCATGGAACCGGCCAGGATGCCGTTGCGCGACAAGGGCAAGGTGATTTTGTAGAACGCCTGCCAGGGACGGCAACCCAGGTCCTCTGCCGCTTCGAGCAACTGCCAATCCATTTTTTCCAGATTCGCGTACAGCGGCAGGATGAGGAACGGCAGATAGGAGTAGACGATGCCCACGTACATGGCAAAGGGCGTGTACAGCATGGTCAGGGGCTCATGGATGATCCCAAGCGACATCAATATATTATTGATCACGCCATTGGCCTTGAGCAGCCCGATCCAGGCGTACACGCGCAGCAGCAGAGACGTCCAAAAGGGCAGGATCACGAGCAGCAGCAGCACATTGCGCAACGACGGCTTCGCACGCGCGATGCCGTAGGCCATCGGATAACCGATCAGTAGACACGCGAGGGTCGAGAGAAAAGCGACTTTTACCGAGTTTGCAAACGCGTGCAGATACAAGGAATCCGTGAACAGGAAAGCGTAGTTGTCGAAGTTGACCTTGATCGCCAGCGAGTTCTTGCCCACCCATTCGAGCAGCGGCTTGTAGGGCGGAATGGCCAGGGCAACGTCCGAGAAAGAAATTTTCAGGACGATGACGAAGGGCACCACGAAGAAGAGCAGCAGCCACAGATAGGGCAGCGCGACCACGAGTCCGCGGCCGGTAATGCCGACGCGCCCGAGACGCCCGATTAACGTCGGCGCGCTAACGGGTCACCACCACCGGGCTGGTCGCGTCCCAGGATAAATAGACCTGCTGATCCCAGCTGATGGCCTCGGCGTGCCGCGAGGTGTTCGGCTGCGTGATCCGCACGACCTTGCCGGTCGGCAACCTGACCAGATAAATCGACAAGTCGCCGAGGTAGGCAATATCCTGCACGGTGCCGCGTACCACGTTGTCGGCGGCCGCCTGCGGCGGCGCCGTCGACATGAAGATTTTTTCCGGCCGGACGGCCGCCCAGACGACGGCTTCGGGCGGCGCGCTGATTCCATGGCTGACGTAGATCGTGCCGCCGAGCTCCGCGGAGCCGATGCGTACGTAGTCCGGCTCATCCTCGATGAGCTTGCCCTCGAAGATGTTCACCGAGCCGACGAAATCGGCGACGAACTTTGAGCTCGGAAATTCGTAGATCTCCGTTGGCGTACCGGCCTGCACGATTTCGCCGTGATTCATCACGCCGATGCGGCTTGCGAGGGTCATCGCTTCTTCCTGATCGTGCGTCACCACGATGAACGTCACACCCAACTTGTCCTGCAGACTGATCAATTCGAATTGCGTGTGTTCGCGCAGCTTTTTGTCGAGCGCGCCCAGGGGCTCGTCCAGCAGCAGCAGCTTGGGCCGCTTCACCAGCGAACGGGCCAGCGCAACCCGCTGGCGCTGGCCGCCGGACAGCTGATGCGGCTTGCGTTTGGTGAAATCGGACATTTTCACCAGATCGAGCATGGTCGCGACGCGTTCCTTGATCTCATTCTTGGGCAGGCGGTCCTGCTTGAGTCCGAAAGCCACGTTCTGCTCCACATTCATGTGGGGAAACAACGCGTACGACTGGAACATCATGTTCACCGGCCGCTCGTAGGGCGGTACGTCTGTCATGTCCTCGCCGTCGATGAGAATTTTCCCGGCCGTGGGCGTTTCGAATCCGCCCAGCATGCGCAGCAATGTCGTTTTGCCGCATCCGGACGCTCCCAGCAGGCAAAAGATCTCGCCCTTGTAGACCTTCAGCGAGACGTCGTTGACGGCTGTGAAATCGCCGAAGGTTTTGCTGATGCGCTCAATTTCGACGTAAGGCCGGGCGGACGCATCGTTCCAGGGCTGGGCTTTGACGACGCCTCCCGCGGATGTCGTCATTGGCTTATCGTCATTGGCTTATTGACCCGTCTTGAATTTTTGCCAGACGCGGGTGATGGCGCGGGTCTGTTCGGCCGAGTCGGCCAACTGCAATGCCAGCTTCTGGCGCAGCTCCGGCGACGGGTAGATACCCGGATCGTCCTTTACCGCGGGCAGCAGCAGGGCCTGCGAGGCGGCATTCGCGTTGGCGTAGCGCTTGAAGTTCGAAACATCGGCGATGGCCTGCGGCGTCATCATGTAATTCATGAATGCGTAGGCGCTGTCCGGGTCCGGGGCATCCTTCGGGATCGCCAGCATGTCGAACCAGAGTATCGAACCTTCCTTGGGCACCACATATTTGATTTCGATGCCCTTGTTGGCCTCACGCGCCCGATCGCGCGCCTGCATCACATCGCCGTTGTACCCCACGGAAATGCACAGATCGCCGTTCGCGAGCGCTTCGATGTATTCGGACGAGCTGAAATTTCGAATGAACGGCCTGATCTTGAGCAGCACGGCCTCGGCCTGGGCAAGATCATCGGCGCTTTGCGAATTCGGATCCTTGCCCAGGTAGCTGTATACGCCGCGCAGCATTTCCGCCGGCGAGTCCAGCAAGCTGATGCCGCACTTGGCCACCTTGGCGGCAACGGCCGGATCGAAGACCAGACGCCAACTGTCCAGCGGCGCGTCCGGCATCAAGGCCCTGATCATTTTTTCGTTGTAGCCGATGCCATTGCTGCCCCACTGATAGATCACGCCATGGGCATTGTCGGGATCGTGTGCCGCCACCCTCGCCATGAGTTCCGAATCCATGTTCTTGAGGTTCGGCAGCTTGGACTTGTCCAGTGTCAGATAGGCACCGGCTTTGATTTGTCTTTCGAAGTAGGAGGCCGAAGGGACCACGATGTCGAAGCCGCTGTTGCCCGCGAGCAGTTTGGTTTCCAGGGTTTCATTGGTGTCGTAGTAAGCAGAGTGCACCTTGATGCCGTACTGCTTCTCGAAATTCGACAGCGTGTCCGGCGCGAGGTAGTCCGACCAGATGTAGAGATTGAGGACCTTGGCGCCGCCGCCCGATTTGGCAGCCGTATCGCCGGCGGATTTCCCGCCGCCGCAGCCGCTCAATCCAAACACGCATGCAAGCGCCAGAATCGCCGTCCGACGAACGCTGAACATCCGACGCTTCCCTTGGGAGCCTGTCTGAGTATTCCACGTGAGCCGCGTTGGCTCTGCAAGGGAGCGGATGCAAGGCGCGCGGCGCAGCCCGTGGTTTATTCCACGGGCAAGCCGCGCAACACCGCAGACGCCCCTTCCAGAGCCAACCCTTCGGGAGCGGAC
>DATHKV010000205.1:0-7327 GCA_035488895.1 Steroidobacteraceae bacterium | reverse complement strand
TACATCGGCAGTCATACCGCTCGGCAACTGGGCGAAGCCGGCGAACGGGTCGTCGTCCTCGACAATCTCATCAAAGGTTTCCGACAGGCGGTGGTCAGCGGCGAACTCGTTGTCGGTGATGTCGGCGACTACCCCTTGGTTTCAAGGATATTGGCGGATCACCAGGTCGATACCGTCATGCATTTTGCCGCGCACATCAGCGTGGCCGAGTCCATGGCCAACCCCTTAAAGTACTACGGCAACAACACCTGCGGTACTCGCGCGTTGCTGCAGGCGTGCGCGGAGAACAACGTCAAGAATTTCGTGTTTTCGTCGAGTGCCGCAGTCTATGGGGTGCCCGAGGGCGGCTATGCCGATGAAACCTCGCCCACCCAGCCTATCAACGCGTACGGCACGTCCAAGCTGATGAGCGAGTGGATGCTGCGCGATGTGGCGGCGGTCAATCCGATGCGTTACGTGGCGCTGCGCTATTTCAATGTGGCGGGCTCGCACCCCGGCCTGGTCATCGGCCACTCCACCGTCGGCTCGCACCTGCTCACCAAGGTCGCTTGCGAGGCCATGGTCGGCAAGCGCCCCCACGTGTCGGTTTTCGGCAGCGATTACCCCACGCCGGACGGTACGGGAGTGCGCGACTATCTGCACATCGAGGATCTGGCGGCTGCGCACCTGAACGCGCTCGATTACCTGCGAAGCGGCGGCAAATCGACGATCCTCAATGTAGGGTACGGCCATGGCTACTCGGTGCGCGAGGTATTGCGCATGCTGGAACAGGTCGCCGGCAAGCCCTTGAACATTCGTGAAGAATCCCGGCGGGCCGGCGACCCGGCCTACCTCGTGGCGCGTGCCGATCGCGTACGCAGCGAACTGGGCTGGCAACCGCGCTACGACGACTTGACGGCCATTGTGTCGAGTTCCCTGGCCTGGGAGCGCAAATTGCTCCAAGACCCCTGGACGAACTGATCTTAATTCCCGGTAACCTAGGAGCCTGTCTGAGTATTCAACGTGGCCGCGAGCGTGACGGATTTGCCTTCAGTCGAGGCGGAGCCGACGAGGTTGGGTTTGATCCCAATGAGGAGGCGACAACGACGAATGAAGGCAAATCCGTCCGCTCCCGAAGGGTTGGCAGCGAGAGCGGCGTCTGCGGTGTTGCGCGGCTTGCCCGTGGAGCCCACCACGGGATGCGCCGCGCGCCTTGCATCCGCTCCCTCGCGCTGCCAACGCGGCTCACGTTGAACACTCAGACAGGCTCCCAGCGCCGGTCAGTCTTTACTTGATCGGACAAAACCGCTAGGCTTTCCGGCTCTTTTCCTAGTTAAATCAGAAGATTACGCATGCGGATTACGATTTTTGGCTCCGGGTACGTGGGCCTCGTCACGGGCGCGTGCCTGGCGGATGCCGGCAATGATGTGCTCTGCGTGGATGTGGATGAGCGCAAGACCGCGATGCTTCAGCGCGGCGAGGTGCCGATTCACGAGCCGGGCTTGGACACGCTCATCAAGCGCGGCGCGGAAGCGGGGCGACTGCGCTTCACGACCAACCCCAAAGAAGGCGTCGACCACGGATTGTTCCAGCTCATCGCCGTAGGCACCCCGCCTGACGAAGATGGCTCGGCGGACCTGCGCTACGTACTGGCGGTGGCCCGCACCATCGGCGAGCTCATGAACAACTACAAAGTGGTTGTGACCAAATCGACTGTCCCCGTGGGCACCGCGGACAAAGTGCGCGCGGCCGTGGCGGAATCCTTGGCCAAGCGCAAGGTCACCTTGGACTTCGACATGGCCTCGAACCCCGAATTCTTGAAGGAGGGCGCCGCCATCGCCGACTTCATGAAACCGGACCGGGTGGTCGTCGGCACCGACAGCGATCGCGCCGCAGAGCTGCTGCGGGCGTTGTATGAGCCGTTCACCCGCAATCGCGAGCGCATGATCGTCATGGACGTCAAATCGGCGGAGCTGACCAAGTACGCGGCGAATGCCATGTTGGCAACCAAGATCAGCTTCATGAACGAGCTGGCCAATCTCGCCGAGCGCTTCGGCGCCGACATCGAAGCGGTGCGCAACGGTTTGGGTTCCGATCCGCGCATCGGCTATGCCTTCATTTATCCCGGCGTGGGCTACGGCGGGTCCTGCTTCCCCAAAGACGTACAGGCCCTGCAGCGCTCGGCGCAGGAAGTGGGCTATGACGCCAGCATTCTTGCGGCCGTGGAAAGCGTCAACAACCGCCAGAAGCAGGTGCTGTTCAACAAGATCAAGGCGCATTTTGGCGATTTGCGCGGTAAGACGATCGCGATCTGGGGATTGGCATTCAAACCCAATACCGATGACATGCGCGAGGCGGCGAGCCGCGTGCTGATGGAGTCGCTGTGGTCTGCCGGCGCCAAGGTGCGCGCCTTCGATCCGGTCGCCATGCCTGAGTGCCGGCGGATCTACGGCGAGCGTCCCGACCTGACGCTTTGCAAGACCGGGCCTGAGGCGCTGCAGGGCGCGGATGCGCTGGCCATCGTCACGGAATGGCGCGAGTTTCGCAGTCCGGATTTCGATCACATCAAGGGCGCGCTGCGTTTCCCCGTGATCTTCGATGGGCGCAATCTCTACGACCCTGACCAGATGCAACAAGCGGGGTTTGACTATTACGCGATCGGCAGAGGGAAGCTCTCCAAGTGAGTAAATCGTGACCACCGTGATACCGGTGATTCTCTCGGGCGGCGCCGGCACCCGGCTTTGGCCCTTGTCCCGCGAGATGTATCCGAAGCAGCTGCTGGCCCTCACCAGCAAGCAGACCATGCTGCAGGACACCGCAGCGCGCCTGGCACAGATTGCCGGCGCGATACCGCCGATCGTCGTGTGCAATGAAGCCCATCGATTCACCGTGGCCGAGCAGATGCGCGCCATGGAGAGGCAGCCTTCAGCCATCCTGCTCGAGCCCGCGGGCCGCAACACCGCACCTGCCGTGGCGCTCGCGGCCCTCAAGGCGCTCGACATCGATGCCGACGCGACGCTCATCGTGGCGCCGGCCGATCATGTCATCCGCGATGTGCACAAATTCGCGCAAGCCGCCGATGTTGCGGTCTCACTCGCCCAAGAGGACAAGCTCATCACCTTCGGTATCGTGGCGCATGCGCCCGAAACCGGCTACGGCTACATTCGGCGCGGCGATGGAGCCGGACCCGCCTATCCGGTGGCCCAGTTCATTGAAAAGCCGCAGATCGACCTCGCGGTGCAATTTGTCGCCACCGGCGATTACTTCTGGAACAGCGGCATGTTCGTGTTCAAGGCGAGCCGTTATCTTTCTGAATTGCGCAATTTCGCGCCGGATATCCTCGAGGCCTGCACGGCCGCGTACCAGGCAGCCAAAGAGGACCTGGATTTCGTGCGCATCGACAAGGCCGAATTCATCAAATGCCGCAGCGAGTCGATCGACTATGCGGTGATGGAGAAGACCAAGGATGCCCTTGTGCTGCCCCTCGATGTCGGTTGGAGCGACGTCGGATCCTGGTCCTCGCTGTTCGATGCGCTCCCGGCGGATGAAGAGGGCAATGTGCTGCAGGGCGATGTCCTGACGCACGACACGCACGATTGCTACGTGCACTCGACCAGCCGCTTGGTCGCCGCCGTTGGCATGGAAGATCACATCATCGTCGAGACCAAGGATGCGATCTTGGTGGCGCCCAAGGACCGCGTGCAGGACGTGAAGGATCTGGTGGCCAAACTCAAAAAATCCGGCCGCACCGAATCGGCGCTGCATCGCGAGGTCTTTCGGCCGTGGGGCAGTTACGACAGTATCGACAGCGGCGATCGGTTCCAGGTGAAGCGGCTGTCGGTCAAGCCCGGCGGCGTGCTGTCGCTGCAAATGCACCACCATCGCGCGGAACATTGGATCGTGGTGCAGGGCGCGGCGCGCATCACGCGCAACGATGAGACTTTTCTGCTGGCCGAAAATGAATCGACATACATCCCGGTGGGCGCCACGCATCGCATTGAGAATCCCGGCAAGGTGCCGCTGCACATCATCGAGGTGCAGTCCGGCTCCTATTTGGGCGAGGATGACATCGTGCGCTTCGAGGATAACTACGGCCGCAAAGGGACCAGCACGTGACGTCGATCTCGTGTTTCAAGGCTTACGATTTACGCGGCCGGATACCCAACGAACTGAACGACGATGTGGCCTATCGAGTGGCCCGAGGCTACGCCCAATTCCTGACTCCGAAGAGAATCGTAGTCGGCCGCGACATCCGCTTGAGCAGCGAGAGTCTCACGGATGCGGTATGCCGCGGTTTGACGGACAGCGGCGTCGACGTCTACGACATCGGCGTATGCGGCACGGAGGGCGTGTACTTCGCCACGTTCGACGGCGGCTACGACGGCGGCATCATGATCACCGCCAGCCACAACCCGCCCGATTACAACGGCATGAAATTCGTACGCGAACAGTCCAAGCCCATCAGCGGCGATAACGGCTTGGTGGAGATTCGCGCCTTTGCCGAAGGCGGCAAGTTCGAGAGCCCAAAGCGCACCGGCGTGCGCCATCGCATCGATACCGCAGACGCCTATATCAAGCACCTGCTGTCCTACGTCGACGTATCGAAGCTCAAACCATTGAAAATTGTCGTAAATGCCGGCAACGGCGGTGCGGGGCTCATCATCGACAAGCTCGAGGCGCATCTGCCGTTCAAATTCATCAAGGTTCATCACGAGCCCAATGGCCACTTTCCGAATGGGGTCCCGAATCCCATGCTGGAGGAGAATCGCAAACCGACCGTGGAGGCTATCGCTAAGAACGGCGCGGATTTCGGCATCGCCTGGGACGGGGACTTCGACCGGTGTTTTCTGTTCGATGAGCAGGGCGGTTTCATCGAGGGTTACTACATCGTGGGATTGCTGGCCTCAATTTTGCTGCGCGGACAGCCCGGCGGCAAAGTGGTGCACGACCCCCGGCTCACCTGGAACACCATCGAAATCGTGGAGTCGAGCGGCGGCGCCGCGGTACTGTCCAAGTCCGGCCACGCCTTCATCAAGCAACGCATGCGCGAGGTCGACGGCGTGTATGGCGGCGAGATGAGCGCGCACCACTATTTCCGCCGCTTTGCCTACTGCGACAGCGGCATGATCCCCTGGTTGGTGGTCGCTCAAATCCTTTCTGAGAGCGGGCGACAACTCTCGACCTTGGTGGGCGAGCGCATCGCGCGATTTCCCGTGAGCGGTGAGCTCAACTACCGTATTCCCGACGCCAAGGCGGCCATCGCGGTGTTCGAGAAGCGCTACGCCCCCCAGGCTATTGCGCTCGATCGCACCGACGGGATCTCATTCGAGTTTCCGGATTGGCGCTTCAACCTGCGGACCTCGAACACCGAGCCCTTGATCCGGCTCAATGTCGAGGCGCGCGGGTCGGTGCAATTGATGCAGGCGAAAACCGCAGAACTGCTGGCCTTGTTGAAATCGCACGGCGCGGTCGCGGCCGATCACTGATATGTCCGACCCAAAACTCAGCGTCGTCATTCCGGTTTATAACGAGGAGGCGGTGCTGCCGACCTTGTTCGGTCGCCTCTATCCGGCGCTCGACGCGTTGCAGATCCCGTTTGAAATCGTCTACGTCAACGACGGCAGCAAGGATAAGTCTGTGGCGCTGCTGCGCCAGCAATTCCTGGCGCGCCCGCATGAGACGCGCGTGGTGATGTTTCACGCGAATTTCGGCCAGCATTCCGCCGTCATGGCGGGACTCGCCTATGCGCGCGGCCAATACGTCGTGACGCTGGACGCGGACCTGCAAAATCCTCCGGAGGAGATCGGCAAGCTGGTCGGCAAGCTCGAGGAAGGCTTCGACTACGTGGGCACGATTCGCCAGCAGCGACAGGACTCGCTATTTCGGCGGACGTTTTCGAAGGCCATCAACAAGATTCGCGAATGGATCACCCCGGTGCGCATCACCGACCAGGGTTGCATGATGCGCGGCTACGCCCGATCCGTGGTGACGGCGCTCAATCAGACCCGCGAGGTCAACACCTTCATCCCGGCGCTGGCATCGTTGTATGCGATGAATCCAATTGAGGTTCCGATCGCCCACGAGGAACGCTTCGCCGGACGCTCGAAGTATTCTTTGTACAGTTTGATCCGGCTGAATTTCGACTTGATCACGGGATTCTCCGTCGTGCCGCTGCAGCTCTTTTCCATGACCGGCATGCTGGTTGCGCTCCTATCCGCCATGCTGTTCGTCGTGCTCATTGTGCGCCGCATCTTCGTTGGCTCTGAGGCGGAAGGATTGTTCACGCTGTTCAGCGTCGTGTTTCTATTCATCGGTCTTGCGCTGTTCGGCATCGGTCTGCTGGGTGAGTATGTTGGGCGCATCTACGCGCAGGTGCGCGAGCGGCCGCGCTACCTCGTCGAGGCGGTGCTGGAGGAAAGCGATGGTGCGCCCATCCTCGAGCGCCGGGTGGCGCAGTATCGTCCCCCACAGGAAATCTTGTAGGTGACCACGGCGGTGGTATTCGCATATAGCGAAGTCGGTGTTCGCTGTATTCGTGAATTGTTGGCTCAGGGGATCAAGATCCCATTGCTTTTCAGCCACGCGGATGACCCCGGTGAAGTGCAGTGGTTCGGCAGTGTTGCGCAGCTCGCCCGGGAGCAGGGTCTCAAAGTCGTCACGCCGGACACGCCCAACACCCCAGAGTGGCACGGCCAAGGCGCGGCCATCCGCCCTGACTTCGTATTTTCCTTCTATTACCGCCACATGCTCGACAAGGCCTGGCTCGCCCTGCCGCGCTTGGGCGCGCTCAACATCCATGGCTCGTTATTGCCGAAATACCGGGGCAGGGCACCCGTGCATTGGGCCATTATTCACGGCGAAACCCAGACCGGCGCCAGCCTGCATTACATGGTGGAAAAACCGGATGCGGGAGCGCTGGTGGATCAGGAGGCCGTGCCCATTCTGGAGAACGACACGGCGCTCGAGGTCTCCATGAAGGTGGCCGCCGCGGCCGCCGCGGTATTGCGCCGCAGCCTGCCGCTGTTGATTGCGGGCACCGCGGCGGCGCGCCCATTGGACTTGAGCCAGGGCTCCTACTATGGGCGCCGCCGCCCTGAGGATGGGCGCATCGATTGGCGACACGGGGCGCGCGCCATTCACGATCTGGTGCGTGCCGTCGCGCCGCCGTTCCCCGGAGCGTTTACCGAGGTCAATGGCTGTCGGCTGGGGATCCTTAAGACCCGCCTCGATGCGCATCCGGTGACTTACCCCGGTCAGACTCCCTGTTTGTATGCCGCCGGTGGGGAGTGGTTCGCCGACTGCGCCGACGGCCGGCGCCTTAAGATTCTGCAATTGACTGCAAACGGCG
>DATHKV010000204.1:0-30216 GCA_035488895.1 Steroidobacteraceae bacterium | reverse complement strand
ATGCCGCATTTTTCGATCTGCGCGCCCAACGCGTGATTTCCACAGTGGACGTGAACAACGCGGCATCGATCCGCGTGCTCGAGAAGATCGGCATGCGCTGGGAAGCTGTGTATCGCAAGCACCGCCGCGCCAAGAATCGCTGGTGGGACTGCCACCTGTTCACCCTGCCGCGCGAGGTATGGGAAGCCTCTCGGGCGCTGCCCGACCGCGGCCGTTAGCGCTCCGCCTCATCCTTGGCAGCCTGCTCGCGCGCACGCTGCGTGGCACGTTTCAGGACATCCTCGCTCGGCATGCCGGTGCGCCGGTTGCTGCGCAGGGCCAGCATCCCGCCGAACAGGATGGCGATGACGACGATGAAGATGATGATGGCCTTGAACATCAGGACATCACCCGGATCAATCCTTCCTGCGAGACACTGGCGACCAGGCGTCCGTCGCGCGCAAAAATACTGCCGCGCGTGAAGCCCCGGGCTCCCGAGGCGCTGGGGCTGTCCATGGCGTAGAGCAGCCAATCATCCACGCGCACGCTGCGGTGGAACCACATCGCATGGTCGATGCTGGCGATCACCAATTTGTCCCGGGCCATGGACAGAGCATGCGGCTTGAGGGCCGTATCGAGCAACTGGAAATCCGAGGCATACGCCAGCAGGCAGCGGTGCAGCGCCTCGTCGTCCGGCAGCTTGTCGACGGCGCGGATCCATACGTACTTGAACGGAGGCTTCTTTTCCGGGCGGGCGAAGTTGGGGATCTCGGTGGGTCTGAACTCGAACGGGCGCTTCTGATCCAGAATTTTCAGCAGCGCCGGCGGCAGGCCCTGCAGCGAGGCGCGAAATTGCGCGAAGTCCGGCAGGGTCTCCGGCATGGGCACGTCCGGCATCGGCAACTGGTGATCCAGGCCCTCCTCCGGAATTTGGAACGAGGCCGACATGTTGAATATCTGCTGGCCGTTCTGAATGGCGACCACCCGGCGGGTGGCAAAATGCTTGCCGTCCCAGGCCCGATCGACTTCATAAACGATCGGCAGATTGAAATCGCCGCGGCGCAGGAAATAGGCGTGCAGCGAGTGCACCACCCGGTTGTCCACGGTCGCCGTGGCCGCGACCAGGGCCTGGCCCAGGACCTGTCCGCCGAACACTTGTGGACTGCCGATGTCGCGGCTCTGGCCGCGAAACAGATTCATCTCCAGGCGTTCGAGCGTCATGACCTTGATCAGGTCTTCGAGCAGTTGATTCATCGGCGCGTCAGTCCGCTCCGCCCACACCCAATCGCTTCTGCATGATCGGGCTGGTGGTCGTGTATTGTAAAAACTGCCGCTTCTCGGGGAACAGGTGATGCTGAATCGCAAAGGCGGTCAGGGCCGCTTCGTGAAAGCCGCTCAAGATCAATTTCTTCTTGCCCGGGTACGAATTGATGTCGCCGATGGCAAAGATCCCGGGAATGCTGGTCTGAAACTTTTCGGTGTCGACTTTCAGCGCTTTCTTCTCCAATTCCAAGCCCCATTCGGCAATGGGTCCGAGCTTCGGGTGCAGACCAAAGAATGCAAACACGTGATCCACCGGCAGCGTGCGCATCGCTCCCTCGGCCGTCTGCACGTCGAGGCCCGTCAACCTGTCGCCGTCCTTTTGGACACCGACGGCGTTCCCCTGCAGAAACTGCATCTTGCCGGCCGCCACCAGATCGCGCATGCGCGCAACCGTGGCGGGAGCTGCGCGAAATTCCGCGCGCCGATGCACCAGGGTCAGGGAGCGGGCCTTTTCGCAAAAAGCCACGGTCCAATCCAGCGCCGAATCGCCGCCGCCGCAGATCACCAGATGCTGGTTGAAGAAATCGCCGGCTGACTTCACCCGATAGTGGATGTTCTTGCCTTCGAACTGCTCCACGCCCGGAACCCCTAAGCGCCGCGCTTGGAAGGATCCGACCCCGCCGGCGATGACGACCGCACCGGCGGTGAGGCGGGTACCCGTGGAAGTCGCAATGTGAAATTTGCCATTGCCGAGCACGCGCAGTTCCGTGACCTCCTGGCCCAAATGAAACGTGGCCTTGAAGGGCTTCGCCTGCTCCAACAAGCGATCGATCAATTCCTGGGCGCCGCAAACCGGCAGCGCGGGAATGTCATAGATCGGCTTGTCGGGATACAGCTCCGTGCACTGGCCGCCGGGCTGACCCAGCGAGTCGATGATGTGGGTGCTGATGCCCAGAAGGCCCAGTTCAAAGATCTGGAACAGCCCGACGGGACCGGCGCCGATGATGACCGTTTCAACGTATTGTTCCGACATACAAAACTCGATCCTGGCCTTTGGCAAATCGGCGCGGATTGTAACTGAATGCGCCAGATAGCGAGATCCTCTTACCGAAGCAACCAGATTCGATCTGGAAGGTACTTATGAATGGGCGTTGACGACGCCGGCGGCACTGAAAAACCCGCTGTGCGCATGTTGTTGTTTTTTAAGCTAAAACCTGTCCTACCCTGAAGGTATAGAGGGATGATGCACGCACAAGTTACCCCGCATTCTGCACCGCTGACCGAAACTCACGAAGACAGCGCCCGGGATTCCACCCGTCCCATCCGTGCCTTGAATCGCGGACTCGACGTCCTGACCGAATTGAATCGACTGGAGCGGGCCGCCATCAACACCCTCGCCGCCGCCGTGGGTCTGCCCCGCACCACGACCTATCGCATTTTGGAAACGCTGCGCCTTGCCGGTTACGTGGATCGCGATGCGCACGATGATTGCTACCGCCCCACGATCATGGTGCGCGCGCTGTCGGACGGTTTCGATGACGAGGCGTTGGTCGCGCATATCGCCAAGCCGCTGCTCGCGGCCCTGGGCGCACAGATTGTCTGGCCGGTGGCGGTCGCAACCCCGTCCGGCTCCACGATGATGATTCGCGAGACGACGGATCGGCAGAGTCCGCTGGCTTTGGAGCAATACAGCGCCGGTGTCCGCGTGCCCATGCTGGCCTCGGCCGCGGGCCGGGCGTACCTGGCTTTCTGCGCGGCGCCGCAGCGAGATGCGATGCTGGAACTGCTCGCGCGCTCCTCGCTGCCCGAAGATCGGCTGGCGCGGAATCGAGTCGAAGTGGAACGCCTGCTGAACGAGACCCGGACGCAAGGATTCGGCATGGCGCATCGTGCGCGCCGCGTCTCTGAAGAAACGAGCCTCGCCATACCGGTTCGCGCCAAGGACCGCATCCTCGCCACCGTCACGGTACGATACGCGGCCACCGCGGTTCCGTTGCGGTCCGCGATCGATCAATTTCTGCCGAAGATGCGCGAGGTCGCGCAAAAAATCGAGGCGCAATTCACCTAGGAGCCTTGGGTTCGCGCCGCCCGGCGCAACCTCACGGCGCCCGGCCCAACCTCACGGCGCTTACTTGCGCAGGACCGCCTTGCGCACGCCGCCCGATATCAGTGCGGTCACGTCGAGCAGCGCGCCTGCCATGGCCAATCCGTCGGGCGCCGCCAAATAGCGCGGGCGCCACACCGGATCGAATTTCTGTTTGAATTTGCGCAAGCCCTCGAAGTTGTAAAACGTTTCACCATAGCGCTGCACCATGCGCCCCAGTTTGTGCCAGGTGGGCGCCAGCGCGTGTTCCTCCAACCCCGAGAGCGGCGCCATGCCAAGATTGAACAAGCGGAAGCCCTGCGCCCTGCCCCACAGCATGCATTCGATCAGCATGTAGTCGATCACGCCCTTCGGCGCGGCGTCGTTGTAGCGCATGAGATCCACCGACAATTCGTGCGAACCGCCGCGCCAAAGGTTCGCGAAAGCGACCACGGCGCCGTCGTGGCGCACCACGCCGACATCGAAATGCGCGACATAGCGCTCCTCGAAAAATCCCAGGGAAAAGCGCTTCTCCGCAGTGTTCTTGGCCGCGAGCCACGAATCCGAGACCGCGCGCAACTCCGGCAGAATCGCCGGCACGTCGCTGCGCGAAACCATCTCGAACGCCGCGCCGTCGCGCACCGCGCGCCGCTGAGCCTGGCGCAGATCGGCGCGCGCGGGACCCTCCAGCGAGAAGCTGTCGAGCGGCACCCGCGCCTCTTCACCGAGTTTGCTCAAGTGCAGTCCCAGATCCACGTACAGCGGCAACCGATCCGGCGTCACCTGGTAGAACACGGGCGAGACCGCCATGCTGTCGCAATCCTCGAGGAACTCCCATGCCAGGGATTCGCCAAGCTCGGGCGGCCCGATGGGATCGCCCATGACCACCCAGCTGTTGCCTGAAGTTTGAAACATGATGCAGGCGGTGCGATCTTTGTTGAACATCAAATTCTTATCGCCCAGCAGCGCCAGATTGGCCGTGGTGTCCTCGCCCTTCGCAATCAGCTCTGCCACGCATTCCAGGTCTTTTTCTTGCGGCGCCGAGAATCGTGGCGGCGCGGGCCGCAGCACGCGCCACAAGCCGTAGGCGGCGGCGATCATGACCGCGAGCAAAGATGCGCGCAAACTGCGCGGCGCCGAGGCGTGAAAGGCAAATTGCCACCACATCTCGTTGTCGTAGGGCAGGTGGCGATAGGCAAACAATACCAGCCATGCGGCAGTCAATAACACCAGGGAAAAAGCCACGATCCAGGCGCTCGAATAGTGCTGCTCGATCAGCGAAGCGCGGCGCCGGAAACGTGTGCGCGCCGAGACGAGCATGATGACCACCAGCGCCAGGATGGCCGCTTCCTCGTAGTCGAAGCCCTTGAGCAGGGACACCAGGATTCCCGAGCACAGCAGCCAGATCGTAATCCACCAGGCCGTGGCCAGGCGCCGATACAGGCCGTGCGCGATGATGAGCAGGCCCACGCCCACCACGCTGGCGACGAGGTGCGACAGCTCCAGCACCGACAGCGGCACGAAATTGCGCAGCATTGCCAGACGAGTACCCAGGGCCGGCGTCGCGCCGGAAAAGAGCAGCACGGCGCCGGCCAGAAATACCGCGATGGCGATCACCTGGGGCGTCACCGCCGCCAAGAATGTCCGCAGCAGGCGCGCCAGGCGTACGACGGGCGCCCGATGAATCCACACCTCATGTGCACCCAACAGAACGAGCGCGATGGCGAACGGTGCGAAGTAGTAGATGGCGCGGTATGCGATGAGTGCGCCGAGGAGGCGATCCTTGGGCACCGCCGGCATCAACAGCAGCAGCACGAACTCGAACACGCCGATGCCCCCGGGGACATTGCTGGCGGCGCCCGCGGCCAGTGCGATCAGGTATACCGCCGCAAACGCGCCGAAACTGATCGCTGCCTCCCGCGGCAGAAGCACGAACAAGACGCTGGTCGCGCACAGCATGTCGACGCAGCTGATGCCGATTTGCGCAAAGGCCACGCGCGGCGAAGGCACCGGGATCACGAAGCGGCGAAACTTGAGCGGCCCGTGGCGCGTGCAGACCAGCCACAGATAGGCGCTGACCGCGGCCAGGAAGCCGCAGCCGGCAAGCATCGCCAGCCAGTCAGGCACATGCAGCACGGAGGCGGACATTCCGGCATTCGACAGCAACGACACGCCGAGCAGCAGGCTCGCGCCCAGGAAGAAAGTCAGCGTGCCGAAGGCAATGATGGTGGCGATCTGGACGGCGCTCAGGCCGAGCGCGGTGTAGGCGCGATAGCGCACCGCCCCGCCGCTGATCGAATTCAAGCCGATGTTGTGGCCGATGGCATATCCCATGAACGAGATGAGGGCGACGCGCGGATACGGCACGCGTGCCCCGGCAAAGCGCACGGCCAGGGCATCGTACAAGGTCAGACAGCTGTACCCGGCGAAGCTGAAGAATGCGGCGCGCAGCAGCTTGGTGTTCGAAATCGCGTTCACGCGATCCAGGATGTCGCGCCAGTGATACTTGCCCAGCAAGTGATGCAGCACGAACAGCGCCACCCCCAACAGAGCCACGCCTAACAGCGTGCTCCAGATGGAGAGTTTCGGTGTTTGGGTGGGGTGTGCCAAGCTACCTATCGTATCAGGCCTCCATGACAAGGCTGAAAACTGCTAGGTTATGCAATTCGAATCGATGAGAGGTATGCGATGAGTTCCAACGAGGCTCGACAGGCAACCATGGACGCGACGCAGGTCTATCGCGAGGAGACCTTTACCGATCGCAAAGTCGGAACGATCCGACGCTTGATGCCGGTAACGGCTGACGGCGGCGTCGACACCACGCGTCCGGTCATTTTCGTGGGACAGGCGCAGGTCATGACGCCGATGGGTGCCGTGCCGATCAGCTTCGAGCTCGAGGCCGCCACCTTGGATGCCGCCGTGGAAAAATTCGGCGCGGCCGCGGAGCAGGCTGTGCGTGAAACCATGCGGGAATTACAGGAACTGCGCCGCGAGCAGGCCTCCTCCTTGGTCATTCCCGATAGCGCAGGCGCAAGTCTTCCGAATCCCAACGATTTGCTCAGGGGAGGACGCCCGCGCCGCTAGGAGCCTGTCTGAATTCCGCGTGGCCTCGAGCGTGACCTAGGCACGGTTTGCGCTGCTCGCTTGGTCGAGCGCTTCCCAGCGGGCATACGCCGCCTCGAGTTCCCTGGCCACGGCTTGCAGGCGTTGCAGCGCCTCGCCGCCCTGTTCCTGGTTTCGCTGGAACAGGGCAGGATCGCTGATCAAGGTGGTCAGCCGCGCCTGTTCCGCTTCCAGGGCCTGAATTTTCTCGGGCAGCTGCTTGAGCTCTCGCTGATCGTTATAGGAGAGACGCCGCGGCTTCACGGGCGGCGCGAGTTCCGGCGCGACGGCGGGCTTCGGCGCAACGGCGGGCTTCGGCGCGACGGCTGCCAAGCCCGGCGCCGCAACTCTGCGCTGACGCAGCCAGTCGGTGTAGCCGCCCACGTACTCATTGATCTGGCCGTTGCCTTCGAATACCAGCGTGCTGGTGACCACGTTGTCTAGAAATGCGCGATCGTGACTCACCAGCAGCAGTGTCCCCTTGTAGTCCGCCACCATTTCTTCGAGCAGGTCCAAGGTTTCAGCGTCGAGATCATTGGTCGGCTCATCCATGATCAACAAGTTGCTGGGCCGCGCGAACAACCGGGCCAGCAACAGGCGATTGCGCTCGCCGCCGGACAGCATGCTCACCGGGGCGTTGAGCCGCTCGGGCGGGAACAAGAAGTCGCGAAGATAGCCGGAAACGTGGCGCGGTTGGCCATCGATGGTCACCGTATCGCCGCTGCCGCCGGTCACGTTGTCCGCGATGGATGCGCTCAAGTCCAGCTGTTCGCGCTGCTGATCATAGTAGGCCGGCAACAGATTGCTGCCGCGTTTGATCGTTCCCGCGGTAGGCTCGAGTTCGCCGACCAGCAGCTTGATCAGCGTGGTCTTGCCGCAGCCGTTGGGCCCGATGATACCGATGCGATCTTCGCGCTGAATGCGCGCTGAAAAATCGCGAATGACCGGCGCTGCGCCAAAGCTGAGGGTGACATCCTGCGCCTCGAACACCAGCTTGCCGGATGGTGCGGCGTCCTGGGCGCGCAGCTCGACGCTGCCGATGCGTTCGCGCCGCTCGCGGCGCTCGATCCTCAATTGCTCCAGCGCGCGCACTCTGCCCTCATTGCGCGTACGCCGCGCCTCAACTCCCTTGCGGATCCAGACCTCTTCCTGCGCCAATTTCTTGTCGAACAAGGCGGCATGCTTGGCTTCGACCTCGAGTGCGGCGCGCTTCTGCAGCACATAGTCGTCATAACTGCCCGGCCAGACGCGCAGCTGTCCGCGATCGAGCTCGACGATTTTGGTTGCCAGCCGGCGTACAAACGCCCGATCGTGACTGACGAAGAGCAGCGCCCCGGCGTACTCCAGCATCATGTTCTCGAGCCAGGTAATGGCGTCGATGTCCAGATGATTGGTCGGCTCATCCAAGAGCAGCACATCAGGTTCGGCGATGAGCGCGCGCCCCAGCATCACGCGCCTGCGCCAGCCGCCCGAAAGCGCGCTCATCAATGCGTCGCCCGTCAATTGCAGACGCGAGATCACTTGATCGGCCTGCAGCTCGGTTTGCCACTCATCTTCGGCGCTCTTTCGCTCGACGCCGCCGAGCACCACGTCGCGCACTTTGGCGTCGCTGCCGGACGAAACCTCCTGCGCCAGGCTCGCGAGTTTCGCCCCCGGCCGGACCCAGACCTCGCCGCTGTCCGCATGCAGCCGCTTGGCGACCAATTGCAGCAGCGAGGATTTCCCTTCGCCGTTGCGTCCGAGCAGGCACACGCGCTCGCCCCTGCGCAATTGCAGGTTGACGTTGTCGAGCAAGGGTTTGAGGCCGAAGCTGAGCGAGACTTTGTCGAGGCGAACAATGGGCATGAAGCCGCCAGTGTAAGCGATGTGAGACTTGGGTCACGTGAGCGTTTGACCCCGCCTTACAGGATATTGTGTGCAAGCGCACAGCCCCGCCCCGGGCAGCCCTTTAACCTTATGCCTCAATAGCCTACGAGTTAGTGGGAGCAAAGGGCGTTGGCGCTGCGAACCCGAATTGCCGTAACTTTTCTGCTGCTGCTGGCGGCAGTGCTGGCGGCTGCCTTGGGCGCGGTTCTGGCAACCAACCGCGAAAGCGCGGCGCGCGAGGTGCAGCGCCAACTGGACGTCGGCGCCCTGGTGTTCTCGCGGCTGCTCGAGAGCAATCGGCGGCAGCTCACGCAAGCCGCGCAGGCGGTTGCCGCCGACTATGGATTCCGTCAAGCCGTCGCCGCGCGCGACACCGATACTCTGGCATCCGCATTGGAGAACAGCGGCGAGCGCATCGGCGCCGCCATGGTGGTGATGACTTCGCTGAGCGGCAACGTGATCGCCGCCTCCGGCACGCACCTGCCGGCCGGCGCGCCGTTTCCGATCGCCGCTCTGCAGGAAACCGCCCGCTCCGAGAGCGCCGCGAGCATGATGGTCGACAAGGGGCGGATTTACCAAATCGTGACGGTTGCCGTGCGCAGCCCGCTGCCGGTGGCCTTTATTGCCATGGGCTTCGAATTCGACAACAAGGCGGCGCGTGAACTGGCGGACATCACCGGCCTGGCCGTGACCTTGTCCGTCAACACCGACGGCCGCTGGACCAATGTCATCAGCACGGTGCCCAAGGGCAGCGCGCGGAGCGCGGACGTCGTCACCCGTCGAATGGAGCTGTCCAAGGCGGGCAACAGCGAGATCGTGGCCGTCCTGTCGCGCTCCCTGGCGGATGCTCGCGCGCCGTTCGAGCGGCTCACCCAGGTGCTGTTCGTCATCGCCGGGGTGAGCTTGGTCGCGTTCGCATTGGCCGCGTTTTGGCTGGCGCGCAACATCACGCGTCCGCTGCAGGACCTGACCCGGGTGGTTGACCGGATGCGCGCCGGCAACTACGACGCGGTGAGCAACGTGCAGCGCGATGACGAGCTGGGTGTTCTTGCCGAAGGACTGCACCTCATGCAGACGGCGGTTCAAACCCGGGATCAATCCATCCGGCGTCTGGCTTACGAAGACACGCTCACCGGACTCATGAACCGCACCGCATTCAGTTCCGCCCTGGGCGAAACCGTGCGTGAAGCGGCGGGGGCACCGATCGGGGTTGCGGTCATCAATCTGCATCGCTTTCGCCGCATCAACGAGCATCTGGGTTATTCAGTGGGCGACGCGGTGCTCACGGAGATCGCCGCGCGCATCGCCGCCGTGCCGTCGGCAAAACCCGCGGTCGCACGTCTCGCCGCCGATCAATTTGCCGCGTACACCCAACTCTCGAGTCGCGAAGACCTGCACGCCTGGGGAACTTCGTTGTTGTTGGCGCTCGCCAAGCCGGTCATCGTGGAAGCGCAGCCCATCGATATCAGCGCGACGCTGGGGCTGGTTCTCTCCACCGATCCCGGCACCTCCCACGATGAGTTGATGCGCTGCGCGGATTTGGCTTTGGACTGCGCGCGCCGCGAGAAACGGGCGCTCGCGATTTACCAAGAGGCGCTCAAACCCGCCGCCCGGGATCAGCTCTCATTGCTTGGAGAATTGCGCCGCGCCGTCGAGCACGACGAGTTGCGCCTGTATTTTCAGCCCAAGATCGAATTGCGCACCGGCCGCGTGGCGGGCGCCGAGGTCCTGCTCCGCTGGCAGCATCCCACCCGCGGGCTGTTGAGCCCGTTGGACTTCATCCCGTTTGCCGAACAGACCGGATTCATCCGCTGGCTGACGCGCTGGACGCTGGATCACTCCATGGCTCAGGCGGCGCAATGGCATCGCGCCGGCATGGCGCTCAATCTGGCGGTGAACATCAGCACCGAGGACATCGGCGACGCGCGCTTCGATTCACGCGTTGCCGCGCTGTTGAGCCGCCACCAGCTGCCGCCCTCGCTGCTCACCCTCGAGCTGACCGAAACAGGTTTCATTGAAGACCCGGCCCGTGCAGTGCAGATGCTCGACGCCATTGCTGCCTTAGGGGTGGGCCTGTCGATAGATGATTTCGGCACCGGATATTCTTCGTTGAGCCACCTGGCGCGAATGCCGGTCGATGAAATGAAAATAGACCGCAGCTTCTTGCAATGCTTGGAGTCCGATCCCGAGTTCGCGACGGTGGTGCGTTCGGCAATTGACATGGGCCACGGCCTCGGGCTGAAAGTGGTTGCAGAGGGCATCGAGACCCCGGCCGCGGCCAACACCCTGCGCGAGTTCGGCTGCGACATCGCGCAAGGCTTCTTTTACGCCAGGCCGATGCCGCTCGAGGCGTTCGCTGCTTGGATGACGGGCAAGACGCGCGTTCCGATCATCGCCGTCCCCGTGGCTTTTACCGTGGACGATGTGACCGACACGGTAAGCCTCGGCACCTTCTAGTACCTCGGCGCAGTGATATTGACCGGTTGGAGTAGCGCTCGCCTGGCGAATGCTCGAGCCAATCAATGTCGCATGCCGAAGTTACCGGACGAATGGGTGGCCATTCGACACTCGTCCACCGGCACCGTAACTTTGAACGCCCTGCGTGCAAGGCCTTGGGGCCTGGGAAGTTTCCAGGCACTGTTCTTCCGTGCCTGGAAACTTCTCATCCCCCAGGTCATGCGGGCCGGTCAAATTCACAGTGCCGAGGTACTAGGCCGGTAAACCTTACAAAAAGTCCCGAGCAGTGCCCGGTCGCGACAGCGCCGGAATACAGGGCACGCGCATTGCAGCAAATCCGCCAAGCGCCGATGGACAGCGGGCGATTTTATAAACAAAATGATTGGCGTGAAAATCGTCAGCGATGCATTGGACGGGTTGGGCCGCTGGTACGTGGCGATTCCGCCGTTTCTCATCGTCAGCTTTCTGGCCGCATTATTTTTCGTAACCGGCGAAGGTCAGGCGCGCCTGCAGGCGGCCGGCGAGCGGCTGCAGAAATCTTCGGCACGCGAGCACAGCATCGATGAGCTGCAGAATTCACTGTCAAGATCCGTCGGTGCGCAGCGCGGTTTCCTGTTGACCGGGGATCAGCGCTATATCGACACCTATACTCGAGTCGTGGCCGAGGTCGAACCGCGGCTGGACAATTTGCGCGCGGCGTACGCCGGTTCGGATGCAGGCGCCAGCGTGCGCGACTTGCAGGTTTTGATGGGCAAGCGACTCGCGGACCTCTCGATGATCCAAGCAATACAGAAGACCCAAGGTACCGCGGCGGCAATTGCCCTGGTGAAGACCAGCCTCGGCACGGAAACGGGCGTGATCATCGGCGACACTCTGGATCGCCTGCGGGATCGCGAGGGCGTCGAGCACCATGCGGCGGTGGAGCATTGGGAAAGCTCCCTGGCGTTGACCCGTTGGATCACGTTGGGCGGCACGCTTTTCAACATGCTGTTGGTCGGCATCGCAATGCGGCTGGTGTACCTGGACATACGCCGCCGCACAACCCTCACCGCGGAGTTGCGCGACCAGAAGATGCGGCTGGAAGGCGAGGTGGAAGACCGAACCCGCGAGCTGGTCGAACTGTCGACTCACCTGCAAAATGTAGCCGAGCGCGAGAAGGCCAGCTTGGCGCGCGAATTGCACGACGAACTCGGCGGATTGCTGGTCGGCGCGCGCATGGATATTTCATGGGCGGAACAGCACCACGCAAAAAGCGATCCGGACCTGAAGCTGCGCTTGCACCGGGTACAACAGAACCTGTCGGCGGGCGTGGACTTGAAGCGTCGTATCATCGAGGAGCTGCGCCCCACCCTGCTGGATAACGTCGGCTTGTTCGCTGCGCTTCGCTGGCAGATGAAGGAGACCTGCGGTAGTGCGGGCCTCAAGTGCACCGAGTCCTATCCGGACGAAGAACCGCAGTTCAAATCCGAGGCATCGATCGCCTTGTTTCGAATCGCACAGGAAGCGTTCAGCAATATCTTGAAGCATTCAGGAGCCAAGGCCGTCGACATCAGCCTCGATATGGATGAAGAAACGCTCCTGTTGCGCATTACCGATGACGGAATCGGCATCGCCGCGGGCCAATTCACGGCCATCGCCTCGCACGGACTGGCCTCCATGCGCCATCGAGTCCGCGCGCTCGGTGGGCGCCTGGACGTGCGCAGTCCGGCCTCGGGCGGCACCATGCTCATCGTGCAAATCCCAACCGCGAACGCAGTAACGCAAATCGACGAAACCGCGCCGACCTTGACTTGAGCGCTAGATTCTCACCGTTCCGCTCGTGATGGCGGCAAACAGTTCGGCGTCGAGCGGAACATAACGCTGCGCGGGCACATCATCGAAATACAGAGGATCCTTGATCCGCTCAGGATCGAATCCCGCCTGTACGAGATCTTGCTTGCGAGGCTTGAAGGTACCGGTGGCCTCGAGGGCCGGCAGCAGCCTGACGAAAACAGGCCGTGCATAAGGCGGCAGGCGTGAGGCGACCTCCGCGCGGAACGCGGCAAGTTCGAAGTCCGCGTTCACCACCAACGCCGCGATGCCCGCGCGGCCATCGGCGCCCGGGACGCTGACACCGTAGACCACGCCGTCGAGCACGCCCCGGCTTGCGGTGAGGGCGGTCAACACTTCCGCTGTCGAAACGTTCTCGCCCTTCCAGCGGTAGGTTTCGCCCACGCGATCGACGAAGTAATAAAAACCGCGTTCGTCGCGGCGCATGAGATCTCCGGTGCGGTACCACGAATCCCCGTCCCTGAAGACATCGCGCAATACCTTGCGATTCGAAGCTTCCAGATCCGCATACCCTTCGAATCGACCCGCGCGCCCGGAGTCCGAATCGGGCATGAGCCCCACGGCTTCGCCCACTTCGTTGGGCGCGCAGCGTTCGCAGAATCCGTCGGCGTTGCGCCACGGTTCCGACTTGTCCGTATCGAATCTCAGGAGCGCCACGGGCAGGCGGTTCGCCAGGAAACCCGGTATGCGTCCGATGGCGCCGGGCTGTCCCTCGCAGTTATAAAGCGAGAAATTCCCCTCCGTGGAGGCGTAATACTCGAGGATCCTGGGGATTTTGAAGCGGGTCTGGAAGGGCAGCCAAACCTCGGGACGCAATCCGTTGCCGCAGGCAATTCTCAGCGAATGTTCGGACTCGATGGGCTGGTACGGCGTGTTGACCAGGTAGCGGCACAGCTCGCCAATGTACTGAAACAGTGTGCAGCGCTCGTCGCGCACGTCGCGCCAGAAGTCCGACGCCGAAAAGCGCGGACGGATCACCACGGCACCGCCGTTCACCAGCGTCGCAAAAGTGGCCACCACGCCGCCCACGCTGTGATACAGCGGCAGGCAATTGAACATACGGTCGGTGGGCTGCGTGTCCAGCATCCCGGCGAACCAATGGCTCCACTGCATGAGGCGGTAGTGACTGATCTTGGCCGCCTTGGGCAAGCCGGTCGTTCCCGAGGTGTAGATATAAAGCGCGGTGGCATCGATCGATCCAGCAGCGCACTCCGCGGGCCGCAGCGCGTCTCCCGGCAGAAGCGCAAGCTCCGGTTCCAGCGGCGCGAACTCGGGGCTGGAGCCGAACTCGAGACTGGAGCCTAACTCGAGACTGGAGCCGAACACGCGGCACGCCATGCCTGCCGGCAGGCGCGGCAGGATCGCGGCAACGCGCGGCGCCAAGCTCGCGCCGACGATCAAGTACTTGGGATCCGCGATTTTGATCGAATGCGCCAGCACCTCCCCGGCGAGCTGCGAATTGATCAACGCGACCACCACGCCGATGCGCGTCAATCCCAACCAGACCGCCGGATACTCCGCGCAGTTGGTCATCAGCAGCGCCACGGTGTCGCCGCCCTTGAGTCCATGCGCGATGCCCCAACGGGAATACTGATTGCAGCGAATCCCGAGCTGCCGATAGCTCATGGAGGCTTCGGTGGACAGGAGCGCGGGTGCGGCATCGAATTCGACCGCCAAGCGCTCGATCAGTGCAGGCAACGTAATGCCCTGCTCGCCGATGGCGGCGGTCTTCGCCAGCGCCCGAAGCCACGCGTCGCGAGCGAATTTTGCGTCGAGCTCGCCGGGCTGCGTCACGGAAATAGCCATTTAACAGTCATCTTGGGAATTGCAAACCTTACCACGACTACCCACATCGTTCGAGATACACTGGCGCATCCAAACCAGCGAAAATCTGCAGGCATGAAGCGGGAAACCATCGCAATTCACGGCGGCTTCGACTCCGATCCAACCACCAAAGCCGTCGCGGTGCCGATCTACCAGACCGCCGCCTATTCGTTCGACAGTGCCGAGCACGGCGCGGCGCTGTTCAATCTGGAAGTTCCCGGACATCGCTACTCGCGCATCAGCAATCCGACCACGGATGTGCTGGAACAACGCGTCACGGAATTGGAGGGCGGCGTCGGCGCCTTGAGCGTGGCTTCGGGACAGACCGCGCTTTTCTACGCCTCGATGAATGCGCTGGAAGCGGGGCGCAACTTGATCTCGGTGCCGCAACTCTACGGCACGACCTACACGCTGTTCGCGCATATCCTGCCGAAAATGGGAATTCAGGTCCGCTTCGCGAAGTCGGATCGCGCCGCGGATCTCGAGGCGCTGATTGACGACAATACGCGGGCGATTTTTTGCGAAACCGTGGGTAATCCCGCGGGCAATGTTTGCGATCTCGAAGCGCTGGCGGACGTCGCGCATCGTCACCGCATGCCGTTGATAGTCGACAATACGGTGGCCACGCCGATGTTGGTACGGCCGGTCGATCACGGCGCCGACATCGTGATTCATTCGTTGACGAAATTCATGGGTGGTCACGGGACGACCCTCGGCGGCATCATCGTCGACTGCGGACGATTTTCCTGGACTGCCGATGCGGCGCGCTACCCGATGTTCACGCAACCCGACGAGTCGTATCACGGCTTGGTCTACACCGATCATTACGGTGCCGCCGCGTTCATCGGCCGCTGCCGCAGCGTCTTTCAACGCACCATGGGCGCGGTGCTGTCGCCCATGAATGCATTCCTGCTGTTGCAGGGCATTGAAACGGTGGCGTTGCGAATCGATCGACACGTCGAGAATGCGCGCAAGGTGGCGGAATTCCTGCGCGCCGACGTCCGCGTCGAATCGGTGAATTTCGCGGGGTTTCCCGACAATCCCTACCATCCCCTGGTACAGAAATACCTGGGCGGCCGAGCTTGTTCGCTCATGACCTTCGAAATTCGCGGCGGTCTTCCGGCGGGCATGCGCTTCTACAACGCGCTCAAGCTTTTCAAACGCCTGGTCAATTTGGGCGACGCGAAGTCCCTCGCCTGCCATCCCGCATCGACGACGCACCGGCAAATGACGCCCGAGGAACAGCTGGCGGCGGGCGTGGGCCCGGGCAGCATTCGATTGAGCGTGGGGATCGAGCACATCGATGACATCCTTGCCGATTTGGATCAAGCACTCGGCGCTGCTGCTTGAAGCCGCCATCACTGCCGGATGCGGTTCCGGCGCTGTTTCCCAATCCGGCGGAGCGCCGGCGGATCGGCGACTGGTTGACGATCGAGCTGGACGCGGCGCTCGAGCGCGTGAAGGCGGGTCCGGTGACACCGACCGTCGACATGCAGAAATTTCGCGCCGAGCTGGAAACCTTCGATTTCGAACAGCCGCAGCCGCTCGAGGATGCGCTGCGGTGGGCCATCGAGCGCCTGGAACATGGCATCGTGCAAATGTCGAATCCGCGCTATTTCGGGCTCTTCAATCCCGGCGCCAGTTTTCCCGCGCAATGCGCGGATCGGCTGGCCTCGTCATTCAATCCGCAGCTCGCGAGCTCCGCATCTTCTCCCGTGCCCGTCGCGCTGGAAGGCCATGTCATTCGCGCCGTGGCGCGCCGCGCCGCATTCGGCGATGAGGCGACCGGACACTTTGCCACCGGCGGCTCGGAAGCAAACTACACGGCGCTGATCTGCGCGCTGACCGCGGCCCACCCGAAATATTCCGTCGATGGCGTGCGTACCTTCAGCGGGCCGGCGCTGTTTTACACCTCGCGGGACTGCCACATCGCCTGGCTGAAAATTGCGCACCAAGCCGGCGTCGGCCGCAGCGCTCTGCGCCTGGTCGATACCGATGGCCGCGGCCGGATGGATCCCGAAGCGCTGCGGCGGGCGATCGAGGCGGACCGGGCCGCCGGAGCGGTTCCGGTCATGATCGTCGGCACCGCCGGCACCACCAGCGGCGGCATGATCGACCCGCTGCATGCTTGTGCCGACATCGCGGAACGGCAGTCACTATGGTTTCACGTCGATGCGGCATGGGGCGGCGCCGCGCTCGCCTCGGATCGTCTGCGCGGCGTGCTGGCCGGCATCGAGCGGGCCGACTCGATGACCATCGATGCACACAAATGGCTGGCGACGACGATGGGATGCGCTCTGTTCATCACGCGCCGCCCCGACCTCTTGTCGGAGGCATTTCATGCCTCGACCAGCTTCATGCCGTCCAGCATCTCCGGCGTGGATCCTTATTTGAACAGCGTGCAATGGTCCCGACGGTTTTTGGGGCTGCGGCTGTTCCTGGCGCTGGCGACCGCCGGCTGGGAAGGTCTTGGCGACCATGTCGAGCGTGGCGTCGAGGTGATCGAATGCGTCAAGGGGCGGCTCATCGCCTCGGGCTGGCGCATCGCCAACGACTCGCCGCTGGCCGTCCTGGCCGCGATTCCGCCGGCCGCCCTGGGCGATGTGCGGACGCTGGTGCGCCGCGTGGTGGCCTCGGGACGCGCCTGGATCGCGGCGGCCACCTATGAGGGTCAGGACGTGGTTCGGATCTGCGCCACCAACGGTGAAACCGCTCTTGCGGACGTGGATGCCTTGGTCGCGGCGCTCAACGGGATTCCCTAAGCGCGCTGCGCCAAGGTGCGGTCAACCAGCGTCTCGATGGTCTTGAGCGAGTGGAAGTTTTCCGGCGTTATGTCAGCCTGCGCAATGGCGATATCGAACTCCACCTCGACGGCGAGCATGAGATTCACCATCTTCAGCGAGCTGATCCCCAGATCGCTCAATTGAGCGTCGAGCGGAAACGGGTCGGGAATGACGCTGCCTGCCCCCAAAACCGCCCGCGCAAGCGAAATCAACCGCTCGCTCACCGCCTCCTTCACCTGCGGATCCAATTGGATGTCTCCCGAAAAAACCATGGCTGATGATACCGTGCCGCGCAGGATACGGAATACGTTGCAGCTTTTACAATGTCGCTCTGGTTATTGTCGGGGTGCTGTTGCCCCCGCATAATTGAGCGATCGCATCGCCGGGCCAATTTGAAATGGCAATAGAGACGCACCGACCACCCAGCACTCGCATCCCCACTGCGCGGCAAAGCGACCTGACGGCACGCGCCCGGGCGTCCGCCGATGTGGCCCGCGCCAACGTCGACGCCGTCGATGCCGAGGCGCGCTTTCCGAGCGAAGCATTCGCGGAGTTGCGCAACCAGCGCCTGCTCGGAATTCAGGTGCCTCAAGCGTTGGATGGAGAAGGCGCCACCATCGCGGAAGTCGCCGACGTGTGCTACATCCTCGGCCAGTCCTGCTCCTCGACCGCCCTCATCTATGCAATGCATCAAATCAAGATGGCGTGCATCGTGCGGCACTTCAAAAACAACGCCGCGCATGAGCGCATCTTGCGCCGGATCGTCGCGGAACAACTGCTCATGGCCTCCTCCACCACGGAAGGCCAGGCCGGCGGAAACGTCCGCTCCAGTGAGGCGGCCGTCGAACACGATGGCGCGCAGGTCACGCTCGAACGCAAGGCGACCGTCATTTCCTATGCGATGGAAGCGGACGGCATCGTCACCACCGCACGCCGCGCCGCTGATGCGCCCGGCAACGATCAAGTCTTGCTGGTGTTGTTGAAGTCCGACTACACGCTCGAAAAGCTGCAGTCGTGGGATACCCTCGGCATGCGCGGTACGCATAGCGAAGGCTTCACACTGCGCGCCCGCGCCGCGGCCGGACAAGTCCTGCCGGAACCCTATGAGAAAATTCACGCCCAGACCATGGTGCCGTTTGCGCATCTGCTCTGGGGCTCGGTTTGGGCGGGCATCGCCGCGGCCGCAGCGGCCAAAGCGCAGGCTTTCGTGCGGCACGTGGTTCGGCAATCGAACGGCCAAACACCGCCGGGCGCCGCACACTTCACCCAGGCGGTATCGACATTGCGCATGCTTCGAGGCGTGCTCGCCACCGGCCTGCGCAGTTATGAAGCGATCATGTCCGACGAAAAGGCGATCTCTTCCTTGGAATTCCAGGCGATGATCACCCTGACGAAAGTCCAGGTCTCGGAACTCGCGGTGACCACGGTGTTGACCGCGCTGCGCGCTTGCGGACTCTCGGGATACCGCAATGACACCGAGTTCACCATCGGGCGACTGCTCCGTGATGTACTGTCCGCGCCGATCATGATCAGCAACGACCGCATTTTGACCAATCTCGCCACAACATCGTTGATGACGCCGCTGCCGAGTTCGATCAGTGGCTGATCCCGCCGTGTCGCCCGACAGCGCCTCGTCCTATCCCTTGGCGCATCTCGCCGATCAGCTTTTCACGCCGATGGGCGTGGACGGCGTTTACGCGCGCACCGCGCTGTATGTCGATCTCGTCGAACGCCTCGAGCGGTACATCGACCGGCAGCGCGATCCGAAAGCGGAAATCATGCGCTTTCCCCCCGTGATGAGCCGCACTCAGCTCGAGAAATCCGGTTATCTCAAGAGCTTCCCCAATCTGCTGGGTTGCGTGTGCGCGCTGCATGGCTCGGAGGGCTCGATCCGTTCTGCGGTGGAGCGCCATGACAACGGCGGCGATTGGACCACCTCGCTCACCTCGTCGGATCTGGTGTTGTCTCCCGCGGCGTGCTATCCGGTGTATCCAATCGCGGCAGCGCGCGGCAAATTGCCGCGCGGCGGACTGCAATTTGACATCGAAGCGGACGTATTCAGGCATGAGCCGTCATTGAGCCTGGATCGGCTGCAATCCTTCCGCATGCGCGAGTTCGTGAGAATCGGCGCCCCGGACGAGATCGTGGAATTTCGCGAGAAATGGATGGCCAAGGCGCCGTTGCTGGCCGCCGAGCTTGGATTGCCGCACACCATCGACGTCGCCAACGATCCGTTCTTCGGACGCGTCGGGCAGGTCATGGCGGTGAGCCAGCGGCAGCAGGCACTGAAATTCGAGCTCTTGATTCCGTACTACCCGAGCGCCCCGCCCACGGCCTGCATGAGCTTCAATTATCACCGCGAGCATTTTGGTCAGGTGTGGGGCATCCGCGACGACAACGGCGAGCTGGCACATACCAGCTGCGTCGCTTTCGGCATCGATCGGCTGGCGGTGGCGTTGTTTGCGAATCACGGCCTCGATCTGAAGAAGTGGCCGGCGGCGACTCGGCAGGCACTGGCCCTCTAGAAACCAAGCGCGGGCGCTGATGCCACTCGATCCACGCGTCAAGCGCTTCTTGAATGTCCTCGCCGCCGGCAATCCGCCTGACGCACGCACGGTCTCGGTCGAGGAGCGCCGCGCAGGTCTCGCCTCGCTCATGGGTTTCGCCGGACCGACCATCGAGATGGAACGCATCGAGGATCGCACGCTTCCCGGGCCGGGCGGCGCCTTGCGAATCCGGCTCTATTCCCCCTCGAACGGCAATCAGCTTCCCGGCCTCATTTATTTTCATGGCGGCGGATTCGTTGCGGGCAGCTTGGAAACACATGATTGCATTGCGCGCGCCCTGGCGCTGTCCGGCGCCGTGCGAGTGGCATCGGTCGATTACCGCCTGGCGCCCGAACACCGCTTTCCCGCCGCACTGGAGGACGCTCTGGCTGCCGTACGCTACATCTCCGAGCACGCAAGTGAATTCGGCATCGACTCTGCGCGCTTAAGTGTTTGCGGGGATTCCGCCGGAGCGACCTTGGCGGCGGCAACGTGCCAGGCTCTGGCCCGTGCAGGCGATCCTGCGCTTCGCCTGCAGCTGCTTCTGTGTCCGATTCTCGACTACAGCCGCAGCACCGTGTCGAAGCGCGAATTATCGAGCGGCTACCTCATCGATCAGGCCACGCTGGATCATGACTTGAAGTACTACTTGCCGGCCGGCATCGAGGCTTCCGATCCGCGCGTATCGCCGCTCTTGGCGGAGTCCGTGGCGGGCCTGCCGAAGACCGCGATTCACACCGCCGAATTCGATCCCTTGCGCGATGAAGGACGAAATTATTTTGAGCGTCTGGCCCAAGCGGGCAATGAAGTGTCCTACACTTGCCATCCAGGTATGATTCATCTTTTCTACGGATTGGGAGCCGTCATTCCCTATGCGCGCACAGCATTCGAGCAGATCGGCGGCGAAATTCGCGCAGCGCTGGCGTAAGCTCTAGGAGAAACGAACGTGTCCGAACGTATCGTCGCGGAACGCGCCATTCAACAGCTGCACGCAGCACGCCTCGGCGGCGATCTTGCCGGCATGTGCCGCGTTTTTGCCGATAACGGCCGGTATGAAATCCTGGGTGCCAGCGCGGATAAGTCGATCGCGATTCGCGCTAAAAATCTCGCGGAATTTCGCCCCTGGCTGTCCATGCTGGTGAAGGTGTTTCGGCTCAGCAACTATCAGCTGTTGTCCATGACGGTCGAAATTCCACGCGTCGTGGCGCATTGGCGCGTCGACATTTTCTCGAAGGTTACCGGCGTCACCGTGCCCACCGAGCTCGTCGATGTCGTGCAGATCGACGGGGAGCGCATCGCTGCCTACACCGAATTCTTCGCGCCGCGCTGAATAATCCGGACGCCATGGTGGATGAGCCGAAGTGGTTGACCATCGCACGCGAAGTGCGGGCCATCGCGCAGACCGGCCTGACATTCAACGCCGACGGATTTGACCATCAGCGCTACCAACGGCTGCAGGAATTGGCTGCGCTGATGCTGGCGCAAGGCTCAACCGGGCACGAGTCCATTCTCCACCTGCTGCGCCAGGAGAAAGGCTACGCGACGCCGAAAGTCGACGTGCGCGGCGCCGCCTTCGTCGACGGCCGCATCCTGATGGTGCGTGAAATCAGCGACGGCAAATGGACGCTGCCCGGCGGCTGGGCCGACGTCAATCAAACAGCGGGCGAATGCGTGGTGCGTGAAATCGCCGAGGAATCGGGATTCAAGGCGCGCGCCCTGAAACTCGCGGCCGTTTACGACTACCAACGCAGCAACCACCCGGTCCATCCCATAGATTCGATCTACAAGATGTTCTTCATCTGCGAAATCGTCGGAGGCGCGGCCAGCGCCAGCGATGAGACCAGCGAAGTGGCCTTCTTTCCGCGCAACGAGTTGCCGCCGCTGTCGCTCGGCAGAACGACCGCGGCGCAGATCGACAGAATGTTTCATCACCGCGAGCACTTGGACCTGGCCACGGATTTCGACTGACGCCGCCCGCTGCCGGACCTACAGTTTCGCGCGCATCTCCTGCGCGGTTTTGCTGTCGCCCATTCGCTCCGCGGCTTGCGCTCCGCCGAGCAGCGCGCCGCGCCTGCCCGGGGCCAGCGTCAACGCGGCATGAAATTCCCGCAATGCGTCCGCCGGCTGGTTCAGTTGCAGCAGCAGTTCTCCGAGTTGTTCGCGCGCCGGCACGACGGGGCCCGGCGTCACCGGCAATTTTTCGACCGCGTCTTCTGCGTCCGCCGCCTGCCGCAACATTTTCACCGCATCTCCCGGTTTAGCGGAAGCGGCCGCTTGCCAGGCTTTCGCTTCCCTTTCCAGCACGTCGACCTGGGTCGCCCAGTAGGCGTTTCCGGCGGCCCGCAATTGTTCGCGGGCCGCTTCGAGCTGCGCAATGTCGGCATCGGCGGCGTCGGGGTGTCCGCCGCGCGCATTCGCCATCGCGTGGGCCCAGAAAATGAGGGCGGCCACATGCGGCGCAGACGCCGGAAGCGTCTGCAATTCCAGGGCATCGCCCCACGCGTGGCGCTCAATCGCGAGCCGCACCGGCATGGCCGTTGCGGCATAGCCGATCTTGAATTCGCCGGCCCCCGTCGCGCCCATGGTGCGAAGCTCCGCCACGACGCGCTGCGCGTCGGCGACCCGCCCCAGCTGCAAGTAGGCGTAGGTCAGGTAGTCCATCGCGTGCAGTTCTTCGCCTTGATCGCCTTGGTCGTGCGCCGCCGCTCGCGCGGCCCGATTCGACACGATGGAATCGTCCCACAGCCCTAGGCGCGTAAATGTATGGGAGGGCATATGCAGCGCATGCGGCGCGGAGGGCGCGATCTTCGAGTAGGCGTGCGCGGCGGCCAGGGCGCGCGGTGCGAGCTCCGCGTTGTCATAGGCGTGAATCAAATAATGGGCCGCGCCCGGGTGCAGCGGTTGCGCCCGGTAAATCGGCTCCAGAATCGCCGCCGCGCGTTTCTGACTCGCATGGGTGGCATCCTCGGGCGGCGCGATCGCCACCAGCGACAAGGCATAGAACACCTGCACCTCGGTGTCCTTGGGATTGCTGCGTGCGGCTTCGCCCATGGCATCCGAGTAGGCCTTGGCTCGCAGCACCGGCGTTTGGGTGGGATCAGCATAGTAAGCGGCCGCGGCTGCGATGAACTGACGCTCGCGCGGCGATGCGCCGCCCGAGAGACGTCGGGCCTCCTGTATTTCCTGCCCACCACGCAGGTCATCCGTGTTGGGCGGAATCCAAAGCTGGTGATAGTAGGACATGGCCATGCCCCAGTGGGCCATCGCACAGGTGGGATCCGCGGCAGCCACCTTACGGAATGACTGCTCCGATGCGGTATAGGCGAATGAGTGCAGCAGTGCGACGGAGCGCTCGAAATCACGCGCGACACGCGCGGCACACGAGGTTGGGAACGAGACCCTGCCTAATTTTTCCGGGGGCGGATGGGAATGGACTTCCTCCGACCGGACCGGCAGAGCCCAGACAACGCAGATTCCGACCAAAACCGCGATTTTTTTCATGCGGCACCCCTCCCCCGCAGTTGCGATCAGTTTGCGCGCAAGTGCACCGATCAAGCAACTTAAGCGTAGGTGATCAGCGTCTGATCCGCATGCGTGTCCAAATGCGGCAGACCGTTGAAGCTGATCAAATGATGCCGCCGCGGGGTGGCGGCAAACTCGGTGACCGAGCTGTTGCGGATGCGCAGGTTCAACTCCACGGCCGCGGCGGGAGGGGCGTTCAGCGCGGCTGCCACCACGGCAGCGATCGGACCGCCAGAGCTCACGATGAGCACGTTGCCATCGGGAAAGCGCTGACGCGCTTCAACCAAGGACGCCACGGCGCCGTCCTGAAATTCCCGCCATGCCGGCATGCCCTCGGGTGCGGTGCGGTCCTCGGCCCAGGCCAGCAATGCTTCGCGCAAAAGCCGAAAGTGTTCGCGCACCACGACCGGATCGCGCCTTGCCGCGGCAAGCGCGGGCGCCGGAAAGGTGCCGGTCAGCGCCATCATCACGGCTTCGGGCTTGTACTCATCCAGGCCTGGGAAGGATTCCTGCAAGGAGGGCGCGGCGAGTTGCGCGTGTCCCTCGAAAATCCCTTGAGCGGTCTCGGTCTGACGCCGCAGGGTGCCCGTAAATACCGCATCGAAGCGAATGTTGCGCCGGCCGAAATAATCGCCCAGCAGCCGCGCCTGGCTGAAGCCGATTTCGGTCAGACGATCGTAGTGGTCGGTGCCGAACGCCGCCTGTCCATGACGTACCAAGTAGATTGTTCCCACTAGGAGCCTAGCTCACTTGAGCATCGGTGGTATCCGAATTCCACGGCAGATCCAGGGCAACAATCAGACCGCCGCCCTCGCGATTGGCGAGTTGAACGCGCCCGCCGTGCGCCTCGGCGATTTCACGTGCCAGCGCCAGGCCCAATCCGGTGCCGCTGCGTTTGGTGGAGTAAAAGGGCAGGAGCGCTTGTGCCAGCACGGTTTGACTCATGCCCGATCCCCGGTCCCGCACTTCGATACGCTGGGCGCCGCCGGCGCAGACGATCGACAGTTCAACCTCGGCCTTATCTCCGCTCGCCTCGTGCGCGTTTTTGAGCATATTGATCAACGCCTGCTCGACCTGCACCCGGTCAAACCAGCCAGGCAGCTCGGGCAGCGGCGAGGTGTGCGTAAAGGCTTGCTGTCCTTTGAGGTCCGCGACGAACTGTTGCCACGGCACACTCCCCGGCCGCGGCGCCGGCAGTTTGGCGAACGTGGCATAGCCGCTGACGAATTGATGCAGGTGTTCTGCGCGCTCCCCGATTGCGGAGAACACCGCGGGCAACGCCGCCAGGTCGCCGCGGCGCGCAATTTCAGCGCCGGAGTGCGCGAGCGAGGACAGCGGCCCCAGGGAATTATTGAGCTCGTGACTCAAGACACGGATGAGTTTTTTCCAGGTCGAGACTTCCTGGCGCGACAGCTCGCGCGTCAGACGCTTGAGCAAGTAGAGCCGAAAGGTGCGTCCTTGCAGAATGAAGGCACGCTGCGACAGGTGAAAGGTTTCTTCAACGCCGTCGATCTCGGTCGAAAATAAACTGTCGCCCTGCTCCGCCGCGGCTCCCTGCAACGCGGCCGGGGCCTGAGTGAGCGCGTCGGTGAATTTCAAGCCCTGTAGACTGCGTCCGCCGCTCAAAAGATGCCGTGAGGCGATGTTGGCATAGGCAACCCGGTCGTTTGCGTCGACCAGCACCAGCGCCACCGGAGAATTCTGCATCACCGTATCCAGCAGCAGCTCGCGCTGCACGAGATGGGCGCGCTGTTCACGCAGCGCCGCCGCCAGTTCGTTGTGCGCCGTCATCAGCTCACCGAGCTCATCGTCGCGATCGGCCACCAAGGACAAACTGAAATCCCCTTCCCGATAGCTCGCCACCGTGCCTGAAAGCGCGCGCAGCATCTGCTGAATCGGCCGCATGATGCGCGAGGACAGCCACAACACGGGCACCAGCGACAGCGCCAAAATCAGCAGCCAGGTGAGCAGGGCATTGCCGGACCAGCGCGTGGCCCAGCCGCTCAAGGCCGCTGTCGCGGCGACGATGACCATGAGCAGCAGCGCGAGCTTGGCTTTCAGATTCACGGCAACTCCGATCAGTTGCCGCTGGTGCGCAGGTTGCAGCGTTCCAGGCGGCGGTACAAAGCCTGCCGCGACAGACCCAGGCTTTGTGCCGCGCGGCTGATGTTGCCGCCGGCTTCTCGAAGGCTGGCCTCCAACACCTCCTTGCTGAAATGCTCGCTCTCGCGCGGCGCAGCGCGCGGTGCGGCCGGCAGGTTCAAATCTGTCACCGCGACGATGCGCTCGCGCGCCAAGAGCTTGGCGCGTTCGATCGAATTGCGCAGCTCGCGCACATTGCCCGGCCAGTCGTGGGCCTGCAGCGCCGCGGCGGCGTCCTCGCTCAAGAGCATTCCCTCGCCGAGGAAATGGCGCGCCAGCGGCAAGATATCGGCCGGGCGTTCGGCCAGCGGCGGCACCGCGATGTCAATGACGTTCAGCCGGTAGTAGAGGTCCTCGCGAAAGCGCCCCTCGCGGATCAAGGCGGGCAGATCGGCGTTGGTGGCGCTCAAGATGCGCACCTGCGCCGTGCGTGTCTTGCTCGACCCCAGCATCTCGAATTGCCCCGTCTCCAATACCCGCAGCAGTTTGACTTGACCTGCCAGAGGCAGATCGCCGATTTCGTCCAGGAACAGGGTTCCGCCGTTCGCGGCCTCAAAGCGTCCCGTGCGCGCGCGATTGGCGCCCGTATAGGCGCCGGCTTCGGCGCCGAACAATTCCGCCTCGATGAGTTCTGCGGGAATGGCACCGCAATTGACAGCCACAAACGGTCCGGAACGGATCGCGGAGTTGGCATGCACGATCTGCGCGATGCGCTCCTTGCCCGCCCCATTGGGGCCGGTGATGAGCACGCGAACATCGGCGCGCGCCACGCGGCAGGCGAGTTCCACGACCCGCTCCATCGCATCCGAGGCGAAGACGATGTCGCAAAGATTATATTGTTCGGCCAGGCGCTCACGCCGGCGGCGCTGCTCCTCCTGCAATCGCTGGTGCTCGCGCGTGGCCTCCGCCAGCTCCAGCAGATTCTCAACCGTGGCCAGCAGCTTGTCGTTGTCCCACGGCTTGCCGATGTAATCCGCCGCCCCGGCCTTGACCAGTTGCACGGCGGACTCCAAATGAGTCCAGGCCGTCAACAAGACCACGGGCAGATCGGGTTGCTGAGCGCGCAGGGCGCGAAACAGCTCAGCGCCCTCTTCTCCCGAGGTGGTGTCGGCGCTGAAGTTCATGTCGGCGATGACCAGATCAACTCGGTCATGCGCCAATGCGGCGAGGCCTTTTTGGGGTGTGAACGCCGTCAGCGTGCGGATGTCATGCAAGCCGAACAGCAAGGACAGCGCCTGAGCGACTGCCGGGTTGTCATCGATGACGAGTACCGTACGCATGCGGCCATGTTAGCGGGGTGGCGCGCCGATTCACACCCACCCCCTGGGAGCCTGCCTGAGTATTCCGCGTGGCCGCGAGCGTGACGGATTTGCCTTCAGTCGAGGCGGAGCCGACGACGTTGGGTTTGATCCCAATGAGGAGGCGACAACGACGAATGAAGGCAAATCCGTCCGCTCCCGAAGGGTTGGCTCTGCAAGGGGCGTCTGCGGTGTTGCGCGGCTTGCCCGTGGAGCCCGCCACGGGCTGCGCCGCGCGCCTGGCATCCGCTCCCTTGCAGAGCCAACGCGGCTCACGCGGAATACTCAGGCAGGCTCCCTAGCCTATCCCCCGCGGGTCGCCAGCGCGGGTGGAATCGAGGCGGCACGCAGCGCCGGCCAGAGCACCGCGAATTGGCCGAGCACCAGGATGATGAGGGCGCCGGCAATGGCACGGCTGTTGTCCATGCGCACCATTTCAAAACTGCGCACCATCCACAAATTCAAGGCAATCGCGAAGGCGACGCCGATCGTTGCCCCCGCCGCTGCGATCATGAAATTTTCGGTCTGAAAATACCGCACGATGGCCTGCCGCGTGGCGCCCAAAGCCCGCCGAATTCCAATCTGCTGCCGCCGCTGGGCAACCCAGTAGCTCGTCAGGCCGATGATTCCAAAGGCGGTCACAATCAGCAGGGCGAAGCAAATGCAGGTCAACAACACGATGAGCCCGTGATCGCCGCGATAGGCATCGGCGCGCACCTGGGACATGGATAGAGATTGCAGTATCCGACTGCCCTGCAATTGCATCAGCTTCGCTTCCGCCGCCTTCATCACCGTATTCAGCTGGCCCGGCTGCACGCGCACCATGTAGACGTTGTAATCGCCGACGAGACGATAGGGGGTGAGCACAGAATTCTCGGCATAGGTACTGTGAATACCGGTGGCCACAGTCATCGGGCCCATCAGGCGGTCCACGATCCCGATAATGGGTCGCGGCTTGTCATTTTCGACAAATATCGGTTGTCCCAGTGCGTTGCCTTGCGGGAACAACTTCTCCGCCAAGACCTTGGTGACAATGAAGCCGCTCGGCAACGGTATGTCGTCGTCCGTTCTATTCACGACCTCCGCGGGCGTAAAATTGCGGCCGGCAATCAACTTCAACCCCATGGTATTCAAGGCGTGGTCGTCGCCCATGTAGTGGGCGGCATGCGCGGTGGGGATCTTCTGATCCGCGGTCAAATTCACAGACTCGATCCAACCACCTCCTTCCATGGGATACATGTTGGTCGTGTAGGCATCCACCACCCCGGGCAGTGCCCGCAGGGCATCGATGTCGCTGGCCTGGCGCGCGGCCAGGTCGCCGCCGTGGTCGACCGTTTCGCTGTCCATCACAAAGATATTCGCCTCATCCACCCCCGACGGCCTGTCGCTCCACGTGATGCGTTGTTCGACCAGAGTGAGCGCGTTGGCGAGAAAAGCCAGCGTGACGGCCATCTGTGTGGCAATGAGCAGCGCGCCGAACTTATTGCGGCGCATGGCGGAGAGTATCGGGCGAAGTCCCATGCCATCCCCTATTGGGATTTCAATTGCCAGGCGGGCTGCACATGTGCCGCCCGCCAGGTCGGATAGATTCCCGCGAGCACCGTCGCGCCGACCGCGAGCAGCACGGCAATCGCCGTATCGGTCAGATCAAGATGGGCCAGGGCGACGAATTGCTTTGCGAGCAACGAACGGGCGGCCAATAGACCCAGCGCGGTCAATCCCAGGCCGAGAACTCCGCCGGCCAGGCCCACGACACCTGTTTCGATGAGGCATTGCGCGAATATCGCCCTGCGGCTGGCGCCGAGCGCGCGGCGCACACCGATATCGCCGGCGCGACCCATGATTTTCGCAAGCATCAGGCCCATCGCATTCATGAGGCAGACCAGCAAAAATCCGAACGACACCAGGATTAGAATGCGTACTTCACTGGGCACGATGTGGCGGTACTGCAGCCACTCATTGACATCGCGCAATTGCGTGTGCGGGGGCCAATGGAACCGGCCCAAACGCTGCTGCTCGGCCGCGTAATTCTTCAGAAATACCCGATAAGCTTGTACGTCCGCTGCAGTGGGCAACTCGACCCAGTATTGCAGCCATACGCAATCCGATCGCAATCGCCCCTCCCAGCCGGCGTCGACGTCGCCGTTGCATGAAGTGCTCCCAACATTACCCAGATGCTTGTCGATGGCAGTCGAAAAAGGCATGAAAATGGTATCACCGTCGCCAAATGGTCGGATCGCCAGATCGTAGAAGCGCGGCAGAAGCCGCCATTCATCCAACACACCGCTCACGGTATAAGTATCGTCGCCGAGACGCAGCGTTTTTCCCACGCTGTTGGCGCCGCCGAAGAGTTTCTCGTTCATCTCATGGGACAGTACGATCACGGCGGCCCGATTTTCGTCGTCGGACGCCGGCCATGCTCTGCCATATTTGAACGGGACGTCGAACATGGGGAAAAAATCCGTGTTCGCTGCACGCGCCAGGACTTTCGTCGGCTTTTGCCGTGGATCAGCGGTCCGCAATGTCGGCCGCGTCGCGTACATACCGGTTTGGCGTTTCGCGGCATGAGCGCGCGTCAATGCCACGACGTCGGTATAGCTCAGCTGTGGTTCCAGGCGATCCGGCGAAGCTTCGTTGTGTTTGTCGGGTCCCCAGTTGTCAATCTGCGGAGCGAACAGCTGACTCGATTTCTGGGGAATGGGATCGCCCGACATGGCGCGAAATACGGTCAGTGCCGTCATGCATGCGCCGATGCCGACGGCAATCGCGGCGATCATCAGGCCCGTCAAAACCATGTTTCGCCGCAGGCTGCGCAGTCCGAGTCGCAAATAGTAGCGAAACATTGCGTGCGCCTTTTCTTAAGCAGCCCGCGTCGCCAATGCCGGTGAAATCGACGCGGCCTTTAGCGCAGGCCACAGCACCGCCGCCTGCCCCAGCAGCAACACGACGATCGCGCCAATGAAGGGGTAGCCCGTGTTCAAGCGCTGCATCGCAAAGGCGTTGACCATCCACAGATTCAGCGACACCGCCAGGGCAATCCCGATCGCGGCGCCGGCGCCGGCGATCAAGAGATTCTCGGTCTGGAAGTATTGAATGATGGCATTGCGCGTCGCACCCAGGGCCCGCCGGATCCCGATCTGGCGGCGGCGCTGCGCGACCCAGTAGCTGGTAAGCCCAACGATGCCGAACGACGTGACGGCCAAGAGTGCCGCGCACACCACCCCGAGGATCACCGCCAGGCCCTTGTCGTCCTTGTAAATCTCCGTGCGTAACGCCGTCATGGCCTGCGTCTTGCCAATGATGCGCGCACGGCTGATATCAAAAAGCTTCTTGGGAGCCGACTGAATCACCGCCGCCGCCAGGCCAGGCTGCGCATGCACGACGTACAGAATCGGATACGGGCTCACGAAACGAAACGGCTGAATGATGGAGTTGTCGTTGAAACCACCGCCAAATCCGCCCGCTTCAACCCAGGGCACTTGCAACCGGTCGACCACTCCGATGATGGGCACCTGGCCCTT
>DATHKV010000203.1:0-13227 GCA_035488895.1 Steroidobacteraceae bacterium | reverse complement strand
ATTGTGGCGCGATGCGGCAGCTAAAGAATCGCGGTCATCTTGATCGACACCAAAAGGTTCGGTAACTCAACGCCCAGTTTGGCGACGGACCGTGCCGGCGGATTGGTTGGGAAGAACTTGATGTACTCTTCATTGAGACCGGCAAAGTCAATCGGCCGCGTCAGCAGCACCTGGACCTCGACGACATCGTCGAGCGTGGCGTCGGCGGCGCGCAATATGTTCTGACAGTTGATGAGCGCTTGCCGCGTTTGCTCTTGGATCGTCGATCCTGCCAACTGATTCGTTTTCGGATCGATGCCGGCCATGCCGGACACATAAATGGTGGAGCCCACCTTGATTGCCTGACTGAACAGCGGCGAACTCGGCGCATCCGGTGTTCGAATAATCTGTTTCATCGCTAAGACTCCTCAAGACCGGCCGACCGAACTATGATACGTGGTCTGATCGCAACGCTTAAGAAAGTGCAAAATGAAAAAGTCGCGTAGGGAGTTCTTGACCCAAACTTCGCTCGGGGTGCTGGCGACGCTGGCTGCAACGCGTGGCGGAACGGCAAACGCAGAGGAGGTGCCGACTTCTCCCTCGAGCGCGCCGCCCGGAGCGCCTTCGGCATTCGCCACTGCGCCGCCGGCCGGACCGGAGGTTTCAGCGTCCACCTTTGCGGCCGCAGAGAAACTCGCGCGAATTGAATTGAGCGCCGGCGAGCTCAAGCAAGCTGCCGGTACTTGGCGGGTGGCCATGGCACCGCTGTACGAGCGCCGCACCGGCCCTAAAAAAGTGCAACTCGCGGCAAACATCTCGCCTGCATCGGGTTGGAATCCTCGTCTGCCGGGAGTACGGCAACCGGAACTGCACAGCCGCTTCGTTCGCAGCGAACCAAATTCCGAGCCCTTACCGAAGCGGGATGAGGACATCGCCTTCGCGTCAGTGGCACAGTTATCGCGATGGATCGAAAAACGGCAGCTGACCTCTGAGCGGCTGACTGAAATCTATCTCGACCGTTTGAAACGCTTTGATTCCCGCCTCAAATGCGTCATCACCTTGACCGCGGACCTGGCGCGCGCACAGGCCAAGCAGGCCGATGCCGAGATTGCCGCGGGCAAGTATCGCGGACCCCTGCACGGCATCCCGTGGGGCGCCAAGGATCTGCTGGATACGGCCGGCATTCGAACTACCTATGGCGCGGAGCCGTTCAGAGATCGCATCCCGAGCGCCGACGCCGTCGTGGTGCAGCGATTGCACAATGCCGGTGCGGTGCTGGTCGCGAAGCTGAGCTTGGGAGCCTTGGCGTTGAATGACGTCTGGTTTGGGGGTCAGACGATGAATCCCTGGCTCCTCGAGGAAGGCGCTTCGGGTTCGAGCGCAGGCCCCGGCGCATCGACGGCGGCGGGACTGGTGGGCTTCGCCATCGGCAGCGAGACCGGCGGCAGCATCGTCGCCCCCAGCATGCGTTGCGGTGTCAACGGATTGCGGCCGACTTTCGGCCGCGTGGCTCGCACCGGAGCGATGACGCTGTGCTGGTCGCTCGATAAACTGGGGCCGATGACCCGCGGTGTCGAGGATACGATGCTGGTGCTGCAGGCCATCTCCGGCCCGGACGCGGGCGATACGGACAGCGTGGCCAGCGATCTTGACTACGATGCCCGCGCGCCGATCAAGGGGCTTAAGGTTGGCTACTTTCCGTCTTGGATGAGCGAAGCCACCGAAGTGGACCGCGCGGCGCTGCAGGCAGCGAAGAAACTCGATATGCAGCTGGTCGAAGTGTCGATCCCCGATTGGCCGTACGATTCCTTGGACCTGATTCTCTTCGCGGAAGCCGCGGCCGCCTTCGAGGAACTCACCCTCAGCGGTGGTCTCAATAAACTGAAAATGCAGGTCCCGGATGCGTGGCCGAACATTTTTAGGCAATCGAGATTCCTCTCCGCCGTCGACTTCGTGCAGACAGACCGATTGCGGCGCAAGGTCGCCATGGAGATGGCACGGGTATTTTCGCAGGTCGATGTATTGCTGGTACCCTCGCTTCGCGACGAGATGCTCACCATCACGAACTTCACCGGTCATCCGTCGCTGACTGTTCGCGCCGGCTTCGTCGAAGTATCCGAGGCTCGCAGCGATTGGGCTCCGGACCCGCAGCACCCGCTGCCGACTTTCAACCCGCCGCGGCGCGTACCTCACGGCGTCACGCTGATCGGACGGCTATTTGACGAAGGGACCTTGGGAAGGGTCGGCCTCGCGTTGGAACAGGTCTTTGGCGTCGCCTCGTCGAGGCCGCCCGGCTTCTGATCAGGGCGGGGCGGCAGTGCGGCAGATTGTCCGCGGTGAGTTCGCGGCCGACACGGGCACGCCCGAACGCCAGCTGGCCACCTGGTAGCAGTCGGCGTTGATCCAAACGATCCAATCGCCGCTCTCGGTTTTGGATCGATCGCCGGCATGATGTTCGCGCGAGCCCGGCTCATCCCACGCGGATGATACTGACAGGGCGCTATTCTTGGACTGATCCCGGCGAATCTCGAATGCCCGTACGGCGCGATGCGCCTCTGCCATCCAATTCACCCCCGATCCAGCTCCCGATCCAGCTCCATCAGGCGCAGATGAGGGTCCGGTTTGGAGAGACGAACTCAGGGTCGGCGGGGCGAGTGCCACCGAAATATTGGTGCTCACGCGCGGAGAACGAGCGTCGACCCGCACTGTCGGCGGTTTGGGAGGAGTCAGGAACACCAATTCAATCGCATGCTCGCGCGATTCGACCAGGTTCAAGGTTCGAGAGCCCGCAATGAGCAGCGCCAGCGCCGCCAGATGCAGCGCTATGACGGTGACAAGGATGGCGGGCCGCGACGTTGCCCCAGCATTTCGCTCGTGCATTTCCAGAGTACACCCATCTTACATGGCTCGCTCAAGGGTGGACCTGAATAAGCCGCCAGGGTTCCTGGGAGGTCGGCGTCACAGGGACGGTGTGCCGCACAAGTGCTTGAGGCCGACAAGGGCGGCGTGTTGCAGCAGCATGATCGTCTTGCCGTCCTGGATGGCACCGGCTTTGATCATGCGCAGTGCGTCGGTCAGCGGAATTTCGAGCACTTCGATGTCTTCCCCCTCGGCGCTGTCACCGCCGCCGGTGGCGGCCCGGTCGCTGTCCACGTATTCAGCCACGAAAAAATGCAGTTTTTCGGTGACCGACCCGGGACTCATGTAGACCTCAAATAGCTTTTGCGGCGCACGCACGGTGTAGCCGGTTTCTTCCTCTGCTTCTCTGCGTATGCAGGACAGCGGATCTTCGCCATCGAGCAGCCCGGCGCAAGCCTCGATCAGCAGGCCGTCCGCGCACCCGTTGACGTACGCAGGGAATCGAAACTGACGGGTGAGGACCACCGACTCACGCTGGGCGTTGAACAGCAACAGCACCGCACCGTTACCGCGATCGTAGGTCTCGCGTACCAAATCCTGCCAGTGGCCGTCGCGGCGACGATGCTTGAACCGTGTCTTTTTGAGCACGTACCAATCATCGGACAGAACGCGTTCTTCGAGGATTTGCACAGAGGCGCTCGTGAGCGGGAAAGGTTTGCTTGAGTCGGCGGGCGAATCAGCCATCAGTGTGTTCCGTGTATATGCGTGCAAGATCGTGCAGATTCGTGCATAATAGAATGGGCGCGGCAGAACCGCAAGGGCGGGCAAAAACGGAGAAATCATGCTGACCACGCAGCGAAAAAAGCTGATCCTGTCGCGCCTGGCGCGCGACGGTCAGCTCATTGCCAAGGATTTGGCGCGTGAATTCGACACTTCGGAAGACACGATCCGCCGCGACCTGCGTGAATTGGCGCAGGCCGGCAAACTACAGCGTGTGCACGGCGGTGCACTGCCTGCATCGGCGGCGGTCGGTGATTTGCAAACCCGCGAGAACGTCTCGCCCCAGGAAAAAATCGCGTTGGGACGATTCGGCGCCGCAATGATCGAGCGCGGCCAGGTGGTCATCCTCGACGGCGGCACCACTGCGCTGCAAGTCGCGCGGCACCTGGACCCAGCGCTGCGTGCCACGATCGTGACGCACAGTCCCACAGTTGCCGTGCAGCTTGCCGAGCACCCGCTGATCGACATCATTGTGCTGGGAGGGCGGTTGTTCAGGCACTCGATGGTCGGCGTGGGCGCATCGGTGATCGATGCCGCTTCGAGGTTGCGCGCCGATCTGTACCTCATGGGAGTGACAGGCGTCCACCCCGATGCCGGCCTCAGCACGGGAGATGCGGAAGAGGCGGCCGTGAAGCGTGCACTGCACGAGCGCGCCGCCGAGACTGTGGTGCTCGCATCGTCCGAAAAACTGATGGCGGCATCGCCATTCGTGGTGGCAGGATTAAAAGAAATCAGTCTCTTGGTCGTGCCCTCAAAAACAACTGACCGCACGGTTCACGCCTTGCGCAAAGGCGGCGTCAAGATCAAGAAGTGCCCCTAGCTTAGCTTGGTGGGATCCGCGCCGACGCGTCCGCCCGCGATGTCCACTGATCCGGCGCGGGCCAGCGTGAAATCGAAGTGCACGCTGGGCAGGTTCTTGACCGGCGCCTCCGGATCACGGGCCTCCTCTTTCACGACGAGTTCCGGGGATGCCCCGAATACCACGTCCGTCTCGAGGTAGCGGTCGGGAAAGTACAGCGCGGTGACCAATTCCCGAAATCCCGGGGCGCTGATCAGAAAATGAATATGCGCCGGCCGGCAGCCCTCACGCCGCTGCGCACGCACCAAATCGCCGACCGGGCCGTCCATCGGTATGAAATAGCCGAGCGGCCGCACCGTGCGAAGATGATACTCACCGGCCGCATCCGTGTGGAACGTGCCGCGATAGTCAATCGCGTTGCCGTTGCCTTCTTGCAGATCGTAGACCCCCGAGCTCGAGGTCTGCCAAACCATCAGCTTGGCATTCGGTATCGCGTCTCCTGAGGCGCTCAGCACCGCGCCCCATAGCAGGATTTCCTCGGATTTATCGTTGTTTGAAATCTGCGCGCCCAGCGGCAGCGGCGGCGCATCCTCCCGAAAGAAGGGTCCGAGCAGGCTCGTGGCCGTCGCATCCTCCGTGGCGGTCGCGTCGTGCAGTGTGTTCACCAGCGTGCTCAATCCCACGACGTCCGAGAGCAAAATGAATTCCTGCCGCGTTGCGGTGCAGGTCTTGCCGACCCGGGTGAAGAACTCGATGGCCTTGAGCCATTCGGCGGGGGTGAGGTTCACGTCTCGGGCGAATGCATGCAGATGGCGGATCGCGCTCTGCACTATGGTTTTCAGCCGCTCATCTTCGGTGCCATCCATTTGCTTGAGCACCGCCTCGGTCACGGACACCGACGTGTAGCTCTTCATGGGATCGCTCCTCTAAATCGCTCACGCGCGCCGGCGCGCGACTACGAAAGCCTCGTCATTGAACCACAAACCGCCGTGTTTCTGCAGTACGCTTTGCGTGGCGGCGAGGTAGGCACCGCTCGGAACCACTTCATCGAGCCTTTCGTCCTCGATCTGATTTACATAGATGGCGGCATTCCAGGCCGCAAATAATGTCGAGGTGCCGATCCGATCGCCGATTTCCGACGGCAGGGTGTGCATTTCGTAGCGGAACACCGCCTTGTCGTCCGGCGGCGTGGCGAGGCTGAAATCGCGAACGTCGCGCCCCAGCTCGCGGCGCAAAGTCGCGAGCAGTTCATGGCGGTCGACCTGGAAAGGGCGCTCGTCCGGCCAGAGTTGCTGAATGATCTCCAGCCCCGGGTCATGGCCGTAAGACTGAATGGCGAGCAGGCGGCCGCCCGGGGCCAGACTGCGCGCCAAGGGCGCCAGCACTTTCTGCACTTTGAATTCGGCTCCCATTCGCGCCCGCCAAGGCTGTGAGGCGATCACCAGGTCATAGTGCTCGAAAATCTGTCCCGGCTTTGGGATCACCGCATCGAGCAGAAACTTGTGATCCTCGCGATAAATGACCAGGACCGAGGGACGCACCACCTGCGGGTTGCCGGTTTTGGGACTGGGTGTGGTCTGCCACCCATTGGCAAGGGCCGGCGCAAGATCTTCGATCTGCTCAGCGTACTCATGCGAGGTCGATCCGGTCAACCGCACTTCCTGCCAATTGAGCGCCGCCGCCAAGTGCGCGTCGCGCGGCATCAGGCGCGGCGCCTCGGCATAGTTCAAATTGGTCACGACGAAAACCGTCGCGGGATGCTCGAACAGGCGATCGGGCAGTTTCTCGAGCCCCAAGCGGACGTCTTCGAGGCTGATCTCCTTGGCCACCACGAACAGCGGGACGGTCGGAAACAACTGATGGGTGCTGCGCATGACGCGAGAGATCACCGTGCCATCGCCCATGCCGGCGTCGAAGATGCGCAAGGCGGGCGGCGTGGGACGCAGCAGCGTCATCTCATGAGCGGCGCGTCGCGCGATCGCGGATTTCTCATTGCAGGTGGTGACAAACGCCAGGTACTTCTGTCGATTGTCGTAGAAACGAAACGGCGTGGCGGCCGCCGCTTTGCCGCTCGCTTGCAGGTCGGCGCTCACTGCCACAGACGCCGGGAGGCAATCTGCGCCCCCTGAGCCAGTGATTGCAGTTTCAGATACGCGATGTCCGGTTCGACCGGGCCAAACCCGGCAAAAGTGCCAAAGCCGCAGTCAGTGCCGGCAATCACCCGCTCGCGTCCGACAATGTGCGCGAAGCGTTCGATTCGCTCCGCCACCAACAGGGGATGCTCGATGTAGTTGGTCGTGGTGGCGAGAATTCCCGGGATCAAAACCTTGTCGTCCGGGATCTTCAGGTCCTTGAACACGGTCCACTCATGTGCGTGCCGCGGGTTCGCCGCCTCGAAGAGCAGGCCCTGCGGCTTCGCCTTGAGCACAATGGGCAGCAGACGCTCCATGGGGACGTCGTGATGGTGCGGTCCCTCGTAATTGCCCCAGCACACGTGCATGCGGACACGATCGGCCGGCACGTTCCTCAAGGCGTGATTCAAGACTTCGATGTGCCGCGCGGCGAGCACATCGAACTCCTCGAGCGAGCGCTCGCGGTACATGGTATGGCGCCCCATGGCCAGATCCGGTGCGTCGATTTGCAGCAGGATCCCCGCCTGTACGATCGCTTCGTACTCCACGCGCAGCGCCTCGGCCAATGCCGTCAGATATTCATCCTGCGAGGAATAGAAGTCGTTGGGTTGAAATAGCGCCACGACACCGGGCGAGGCTGCGTTCATGAAGACCTCAGCCGGGCCCGCTGCGGCGGCCGCGGCCTGCAGATTCTTGATATCCGCCTGCAACGGCTCGAGATTCTTCACGCGGATCTCGCCGATGCAGCGTGGCCGGCGGTATTTCGCGGTCGAGCCCCGCTCGGCGAGCTTCTTGAGCAGCCCCGGAAATTCCACCAAATCCTGACCCGGTTCTCGCGGCGTATCGCCGCCGAACCCTGCCAGCCGCTCGGCGATGTAGGTCGCATAGCTGATCTTGCTCATCTCGCCGTCGCTGGCGACATCGACGCCGACCGCGACCTGTCGACGGACCACTTCCACCACAGCGTTGGTGATGACGGCGGCGGCCGCGGGTGCGTTGCTCTCCTCGCCGCGCTCGCGGGCGAACAAGACATCGGTGACGGCCTGACTGCGCGGCAGGCTGCCGACGTGCGTGGTGAGGATGCGGTCGGTGCTGTGCTTCATGAGTCGCGTCGATTGCTACCGGTAGGTGTTGTTGGAGGTGTGATCGCCCGCCATCCAGCGCTTCAAGTCAGCATGCGCGCTGGCGAGCCGATCTTGGTTGATCTGCAGTGCCTTGGGACTGTCGAGCGTGAATTCCAAGATCAGCCCATTGGGATCGGTCACGTAGACCGAGCGGCAGTAGCCATGCTCGAGCACGAAAGACTGCGGTTCCTTGTAGCCGGCCGCAGCAAGGCGTTTCTCGATCGCCTGCTGCGTATCCTTGTCGACGTTGAGCGCAATGTGATGGAAAGGCGTGGCCGGCATTTTTGGCCCAAAGAGTTCCTCGTCTTCCGGCTTGGCAAACTTGAAGAAGGCGAGCGCACCGCCGTCGCCCAGGCCAAAGAAGAGGTGGCAGTAAACGCGCTCGGCGCCGAACAGCTCGTCCACCTCGCACCATGTCGCCAACAACGGCAGCCCGATCAGCTCCTCGTAGAACTTGCGAGTCGCCTCCAGGTCACGCGTGACGTAGGCCGTGTGATGAAGCCGGGACGGCAACTTGGGAGTCGTAGCCATGAGATTTACCTCCGAATCAAAACTTGTAGTCAAGATCGACGCCGTAGCGCCGCGGCAGCGCGCGCCACAGGAACCCCGCACCTCCGACGTTGCCCGGCGAGAACTCGGCGTTATAGATCCGATTGGTCAGGTTCTTGGACCATGCCGTCACGGTCCATTTCTGCCCCTGCAAGCCCAAGCGTAGATCCACCAGCGAGACCGGATCGCGTGAGGTGATATTGTACGGCTCCCACCAGGTCCGTCCGATCTCGTTGAAGTCCAAACGTATCGTGCCCAAGAGGCCGTCGCCCAAGGGTTGCTTGTATTGCGCACCGGCATTGACCGTGTTCCTCGAGACCAGCGGCGCTTCATTGCCGATCACGGTGGGATCGGCCATGGCCGTGATTCGGCTGTTGGTGAAACCGAAGCCGGCATAGAGGTCTAACCGATCGGTCGGATGCGCGGCCAGCGAGAGCTCGGCGCCCTTGTAGGTTGCGCTGAGATTACCCAGGTTCTGGGTCGAGTCCGCGGCGATGAACACAAAGAAATAGCCGTTTTTCGATTGTGTATGAAAAACATCGCCTTCCAACGTCAGCCGCCGATCCAGGAACTGGCTTTTGAATCCCACTTCGTAGGTATCGGCGACCTCAGCTTGGAATAGATCGTTGACGCCCAGCACGCCATTCGCACGGGCCACATCGCCTACACCGGTTTGGTTGAAGCCGCCGCTGCGAAATCCGCGGCTCCAGCCGCCGTAGAAAGTCCAGTCATCGGTGGGTTTGAAACGCAAAGTGGCCTTGGGCTGCGTCGCGCTGAATGTGGCCTTGCGGACTTCTCCTGTCACCGCCGAGGTGCTGGGCAGGAACACAGCCGGCGTATCGGTCGTGTTCTGACGCTGATCTTGGTCATAGCGCAGGGCGACGTCGAGTTCCCATTGCTTGTTGAACTCGTAGGTTGCATCGCCAAACACCGCCCAGGCATTGTTGTCCTGGCCGTCGGAGAGAAAGGTCTGGTTCGTATTGGTGGCGAACGGGTTCGTCGGATCCACGATCGGCGTGTAAAACACCACGGGGGCGCCGTCGCCCCGGTCCGCCAGATTACCGGTCGAGATGAAGCGCTTGGTGTGGACGAAATAGGCCCCCGCGATCCACGAGAAGCCTCCGACCACCGGGGATGTAAAGCGCAGTTCCTGGCTCACCGTCTTCACGTCGATGAACTGGCTCTGGCTCTCATCGAACGGGCCGCCCTGCGCAGGTGTCGGTATCGGGCCCGCAAACGTCGTGAGCGCGGTTTCCACGGATGTCGCCACCGGGCGGAAATCGTAGGCATCGCCGGTGTCGATTTCCTTGGTGTGGTTGAAGTCGGTGGTCGAGGTAATGGTTCCGTACGCCAAGTTGTAGTCGAGCTTGAGCGCGACATCCACGATGGAGCGCTCATCCGTGCCCAGATTGTTGTTTTGAATCGGCGAGGTGGTGTCGTTCGCGTTCCCGGGCGTGGTGAAGTCGGAGAATGGATTCGACTCGTCGCTGCGGGGAATGACGAAATAGTAGGCCGTCGTTTGCGCCTTGTCGTACATGAACCTCAAATCCGCGCTGAAGTTGTCAGCCGGCGTCCACAAAAGCCGCACCCGGCCCGAGTAGTCGCGGTAGGGATCTGCTTTGCGGTCGAGATAGACGTTGTCCAAATAGCCGGCGGTATTGTAGTAGTTGAACGACGCGCGGTACTTCAAGGTTCCTGCGGAGTCGAGCGGTCCGCTCAAGTTCAGCTGGGCCTTCTCGGCAAGCCCGTTGCCGATACCCACCCGGGTGCTGGCTTCAAATTTATCGGACGGATCCGCGGTGTGAATGATGATGGCACCGCCAATCGCATCGCGCCCGTACAAAGCGCCCTGAGGGCCCTTCAAGACCTCGATTTGCCGAATGTCATACAGTGATTGCGTGAACTGGTACGGGTTGGTTTCCAGCACGCCATCGACCAGAACGGCGACCGACGGCTCGCTGTTGCGTGCCTGGGAGATGCCGCGAATCGTGATGAAGGAGTTGCCGATGTTTTGCGTCTCGACCAGGGTCATGTTCGGCACCATCGCAATGAAGTCGCGCGGACTTTCGATTCCCGCCGCCGCAATCTGCTGCGAGGTGAACACGTCCACCGACATCGGGACGTCTTGGAAATTCTCGTTGCGCTTGCGCGCCGTGACCACGATTTCCTCTAGCGCCGGAGCCGGTGTGCTTTGCGCCCACACTGGCTCAGTCATGACGATGAATCCCAACGCGGCCGCCAGAATTGACAGAATTCGGCGTATGACAGTGAACATGAAAAATCCCCCTTTCGTTATTTAAGGCTCCAGCCCAGCCTTCTCTCCGTTTATCAGTTGCGCGCGCACCATTTGCGCGCCAGCCACCATCGCTTGCAGCTTTCCAAAGGCCGCCTGGCGCGGCAGGTACTTCATGCCGCAGTCCGGCGCAATCAAAAGATTCTTCGGGTCCACGAAGGGCAGGGCGCGGCGGATTCGATTTGCCACGACTTCCGGGGTCTCGACCGTCGGGTCCGACAGATCGATGACGCCCAAGATGATCTTTTTCCCGGGCAACTGCTTGAGCACGGCGCAGTCGAGACTTGACTGCGCTGTCTCGATCGACACCTGCGAACAGCGGCACTCGGCCAGCTCCGGCAGGAACGAGTAGCCGGAAGGCCGAACGTGGATGATGGCCGCATATCCAAAACAAATGTGTACCGCGGTGGTCCCAACGACATTCTCCAGCGCCCGATTGAGCGCCGCCAAGCCGAAGGCGCGCGCCTCCTCGGGCCGCGCCTGCATGTAGGGTTCGTCGATCTGCACGATGTCGGCGCCGCTGTTGAACAGATCGCGAATTTCCTCATTCAAGGCGGCCGCGTAATCCATGGCCGCGAGTTCACGGCTGCCGCCGTAGTGGTCGATCTGCGCCTGCTGCGCCATCGTGAACGGCCCGGGCACCGTCACCTTCACGCGCCTCACGGTGTGGCGGCGCAGGAACTCAAGGTCCCGCACGCCGACCGCATGACGCCTGCGAATAGTGCCAACCACCCGGGGAACAGGATTGGGATGTCCGCTTCGATCCAGGGCGGTGCCCGGATTGTCGAGGTCGATGCCGTCAAGGGCGGTCGCAAACAGATTCGAATAGCTTTCGCGCCGCATCTCTCCGTCAGTGATGATGTCGAGGCCCGCTTCCTCTTGTGCCTTGATGGCCATCAGAGTCGCGTCGTCCTGCGCTTCAGCCAGATAGGGTTCAGGCACTCGCCAGAGTTCGCGGGCACGAACCCGCGGCGGAAAGCGGCCGGCCAGGCGATTGCGATCGATCAACCATTCGGGCTGCGGATAGCTGCCGACGAGCGTTGTTGGAAGCAGCATCACACCCTCCGTTGGGCTTGTGGCGGCATGGCGGGCCAGGAAGAACCGGCCTTGAGGGCCGTGCGGATGACTTCGCCGTGTTGGTTTAGGAGCGGCGCAGCACTTACCGACGACGCGCGCGTTCCATCGAACTGCGCGGCGGGACGAACTGCGCGGGTCGCCGTGTGGGGGAAATCAATCGGCACGACAATTCCCAAATGCTCAACTTGCGGATCGCGCACCACATCATCGAGGAGATTGACCGGTGCATAGGGGACATCCTCCGCCTGCAGGCGCTGAATCCAGTACTCGAGGGGCTGACGCGAAAACCGGTTGTCGAGTTCGATGCGCAGGGTTTCGTATTCGGCGATGCGGCGTTCGCGCGGGTTGAACCGCGGGTCCTGTTTGAGTTCGGGTGCGTCCAGCGCCGCGACCAACCCCGTCCAGAACTTCTCCAGCGAAGAGAGGTGGATTGCGATCAGACGCTGGTCGGCGGTGTGTAAAATGTAGGCCTGCGCGAGGCGTGGCCGGTCGGCGGAGGTCGGCGTTTCGCCCAACGCGAAAAATGCAGCAAACGGCTCGACCGCAAAATGCGCCATCGCCTCCAGCATCGAGACTTCGACATGCGCGCCGCGTCCGCTGCGGCCGCGCTGCACCAGTGCGGCGAGGATGCCCTGCGAGGCGTACATGCCGGTGATCGCATCCGCCAGCGCAGGTCCCAAGAACTGGGGCCGCCGGTTGTCGACGACCACGCTCAAGAAGCCGCTCAAGGCCTGCGCCACGGAGTCGTAGCTCGGGCGATCGTAATAGGGACCGCTCGATCCGAAACCACTGATGGAGCAGTACACCAGGCGTGGGTTGACGGCGTGCAGCCGCGCAACACCCGCCCCCAGGCGGTCAGCCGTTCCCGGCCGAAAGTTCTGAATGTAGACGTCCGCTTCGCTCGCGAGTTGATCGAACAGCGCGCAGTCGCTTTTGAGCTTCATGTCCAGCGACAGGCTGCGCTTGTTGCGGTTGTAGGCCTGGAAGTGCGGCGAGTACTGGCCGCCTTGGTAGGCGCGGTACGGGTCACCTTCGATGCTCTCGATCTTGATCACGTCCGCGCCGAGATCCGCGAGCATCATTCCGGCACAGGGTCCGGTGATGAAGGTTCCCTGCTCTAAAACACGGATCCCTGAAAGCGCCGGTTCTCTGCTCATGCTTCGAATCCCGCGGGCACGTCGCCGTCATAGTCGATGGCTTCCGCGGCCGCGTGCGACATGACGAAACCGATGGCGTGTTGTTGCTCCTCGAGCAGGTGCGCGATCAGCCCGGCGGTGCGCGCCAGGATTGGTATGCCTTTGAGCGCCGCAAGCGGATAGCCCACATCGAGCAGCACCGCGGGAATCGCGCCCGATACATTCAAGGCGAGGCGCTTACCCACCAGATCCGGCAATCGGGCTTCCACGTCGAGCGCGATTTGAACGTGTCTGCCCGTTCCACCGGCTTCGCCTGCGACGTCAAACAGCCGCTGAACGCGCGGATCCACCTTTTTGTGCAAGGGGTGTCCGTATCCCGGAATTGGGCGCTTTTTTGCGCGGTATTCGAGAATGATGGTCTGTGGCGCGTCGGCAATGCCGACGCCGCCGTCGATCCTTTCCGCAATGGAGGCAAACAATTTACCCGCAGCCTCGGAAG
>DATHKV010000202.1:0-37634 GCA_035488895.1 Steroidobacteraceae bacterium | reverse complement strand
AATCCGTCATACAAGGGTTCGAAATCTGCGAGATCTGCAGACGGGTGCAGCCACTTTTTGATGGCGGTAATCGTCTTGACATCCGGCAGCGTCGTCGTGAAATCGCCCAGCGCGATCTTGGCCCTGTCGCTGTGGCCGAGGCGTGCCTCTGAGGCGATGCGCGTGAGTTGTATGCAACCGGAGACTCGATCGCGCAGATCCGTTTCGCGCATCTGCGCGGCCGCTTTTTGCGCCAACTGTGCGGCACGCGCGTAATCGCCCTGCGCGAAATAGATATCGGCTACCGTGGACTGATTCACCCAATCGCTGGGGTTGCGGGCCAACAGTCCCTCGGCCAACGCCTGGGCGTCATTGAGCTGTCGCAAGTGCAGCAGAGCCGTTGCCTTGAGGGCAATCGCAAAACCATTGCCCGGCGCGCGTGCCAGCATGGCATCGGTTATGGCCAGCGATTCTTCCCAGCGCAAGCGCAACTGGTACAGGCCTGCCTTCTGTCCCAACATGTACACCGAGTCAGGATCGAGGGCCAGGTACTTTTCCATGGCGGCGGCGCCAATGGCTTTTTGCTCGTCCGGATTTTTTGACCACGCGTTGACACAGTCGCACAAGTTGACCGTTGTACGGGTGCGCAGCGCATACAGATCATTGGGGGCTATCGCCAATGCACGATTTAGCAGTTCGTTTGCACGCGCATTCGCCGCCTTACCGTCGGCATCGCGTTGCGCGTGCCAATCGACCGATGCCCGAAAAGTGAGATCGCGCACATCCAGTGCGTCGTCGGGTTTGTCCCTGGCGCGCTTAACCTCCGTGTCGATGCCCGCAGTTAAAAGCTCCTGAACGGCGGCGAGCATTTCATCGCGCCAATGCGGAGTCAATTCATCGTTCGCGACTTTTAAGGATTGGGTGGCCAGCACCCTCTCAGTGTCGCCGTCCACTCCAACGACCGTGACGCTGTAGCCATCTGCGCTGCGCGCCACCGTGCCGCGAACCAGAAAATGTACGTCCAATTCCTTGGCCAGCTTCTTCATGCCGGACTCCCGCGCGCCAGCCTGCTCCGCGCTGGCGCGGGAAACTACGCTGATCAATTCCCTTCGAGTCTCGAGCATGGTGCGGATCTCATCGCCCGTGGCTTTGGCGACCTGCACACCGTGTGCGTCCTCGATGGCTGCCTGGAATGGCAGCACGGCGTAGGTCATGCGCCGATCCTCGTGAGAATAGGCGACGACGGGTGCCGGATGAAGCCAGGCGTGCCGGGTTGCCCATGCGCCCACTCCGACGAGCAGCAGCACTGCAACTGCTGCAAACCACACGATGGGTGAGCGCCGCACTCGTGTCGGGGAGAGGAGGCGCGCGTCCTGACTCGGGCTGGAGAGCTTCCCTACCGACGGTGCCACAGAACTTGCGATGCTGCTCTCTTGCTCCAGCAACTTCGCCATTCGTGCGACAAATGCGGGAGTCGTGACGCCATTCGGCAAGCGGCTCCACTGCACCTCGCGAAACTTGTCGGGTACTCGCTCGTCGCCCTCCTGCGTGTCGTCGATCACCACCGGTATCAGGAACGGACGGTCTTGCGACATCAGGTGCGACCGGTCTATTGCCAGCTTCCACTCCAGACGGAAATAGCCCTCGGCGCGTCCCTGCGTGTTCGCCGAAATGACGGGAATGACCAAAGCGCAGGTCTTGATTTGCCTGCGGATGGCAGCGTCCCACGCATCGCCGCCCCGTAGTTCGCTTTGATCGAACCAAACCTCGAGACCCGCTGTGCGCAAAGCATCGCATATTCTGCCCGCTGCTTCGGCATCCTGCTTTGCGTAGCTTAGGAAAATAGCTCTGTTCGATTCGGCCACACCCAATCCCCGAAAGATGCTTGTTATCCGACTTCGCTAGTATGGCACGCCGAAACCCCGTCGAAATGAGCAGTTCGTGGCAATTTCCGATGGGGAGGGTGGGCCAGCGGCCTCGTGTTTTGACCCGGTAGTACCGGCTTCTTCATCTGGATTGTCACGGTCCTCAGGTCGAGGGATATAGTAGCGTTCGACGGTCGAGTATGAGGAGCTGGAAATGAGCAAGATTACGTATGAAATTGTTCGACACGATGGCGGTTGGGCGTACAAAGTCGATGAGACATTCTCGGAAGCCTTCCGGACCCATGATGAGGCGCGCAAAGCCGCGGAGCTGGCGGCGAGAGAACAGGCGGAGCCGGGGGAAGCGACAGTTATCTCTTATGAGGACAAAGAAGGCCATTGGCACAAGGAAAAGTCTGCGGGAGATGATCGCCCGGACGCGGAGGTCGATGGTTAGAGGCGCGTTGCCGTGGGGGCCGACTGCTCAGCTAATTTGGGATCGACGAATAGCCAGCGCCGGCGCGACTTGCGCCGCGCGCATGGCTGGCAATAGGACCGCGATTTGACCGAGCAGCAGCATGAACAGCCCGCTCCCGATCAGGTAGGCGGGATTCAGACGGGTCATTTCGAAGCGACCCATCAACCAAATATTCAGGGCGACGGCCAACAGGCTGCCGGCTACCACGCCGCTTAAGGCGATCAAAAGGTTTTCCGTCTGAAAAAATCTCAAGATCGTCAGCCGGGTGGCCCCCAGCGCGCGTCGAATGCCAATCTGCCGGCGTCGCTCCGCGACCCAATAGCTCGTCAAGCCCGCCATGCCGAAGGCGGTGACCGCCACCAAAATGAATGCCACGGCGCCGAGTATGAGGGTTAGGCCTCGATTGCTGCGATAGGCTTTCGCGCGTACCTCACCCATGGAGTGCGCGCTAATAATGCGGCTGCCATTGATGCCTTCGAGTTTGCTCTGCGCTGCCTTCAGTACTTCGTTGATCCTTCCAGGCTTGCTGCGGACCACATAGGTTGAGGAATCACCTAACGGACGGAAAGGCGCCAGCGCGGAATTCTCGGTGAAGGTGCTCATGAAGCCCGTCGCGGCAACAAATGGTCCCTGTAGTCGATCAATGATGCCGATAATAGGCGAGGGATCCTTGGTTTCAGTGTAAATCGATTTACCCAATGCGTCCCCGCGAGGGAACAATCGCTGCGCGAGGGCCCGCGTGATAATAATTCCCGTCGCGGGCGTGGCGCTGCGGCCGTCTCGATCGAGGATCTCAGACGGGGTGAAATTGCGCCCGGCGACGAGTTTTACACCGAGGGTGTCGAGCGCCTGTTCGTCGCCAAAATACAAGGATATCTGGGCAGAGGGCGTCTTCTGGTCCGGTTCTAGATCGGCGCTCATCGACCAACCCCCTCCTTCGAGAGGAAAGGAATTGGTCGCATATGCGTTGGCCACACCATCCACGGAGTGCAGCAGGGCAAGATCAGATGTCTGCAGTGTCGTGAAGCTGGCGGGTTTATCGACACTGGTCGCGTAGATGTAGAAGATATTGGCTTCGTCGATGCCGGTCACCCGCGCGCTCCACGATAGACGGTCCACAATTAGGCTTAAGGCATTTGAGAGAATCGCCAAGGTAACGGCAATTTGTATTGCGATGAGTACCACGCCGGCTTTCTTCCGGTAGACGGCGAAACGGGCGGAAGGGGATTTCAAAAGCGGCTACTCGGCCTTCAATTGCAATGCAGGTTCGACATGCGCGGCACGCCAAGTCGGATAGAGTCCGGCGGCGATCGTTGCAGCAAGCGCCAGCAGCACTTCAATGCCGATGGCCTTTGCGTTTAGATACGCGAGTGCCGCGAAGTCATCTGCCAGCGCGGTACGCATGGCGAGCACTCCCAACAGAGTCAGCAGAAGTCCAAGGATTGCGCCCAGGACGCCAATGACTGTGGTCTCAACCAGGCACTGGCTGATGATCGCCGTACGGCTGGCACCAAGGGCCCGCCTTACGCTTATGTCCTGTGTCCGGCCGATGATTCTGGCGAGCATTAGCCCCATTGCATTCATCAGGCAAACCAAGAGGAATCCGAAAGAAGCGAGCACCAGAAGGCCCAGTTCATTGGGAACGATATGACGATACTGGAGCCATTGCATCACGTCGCGAAGTTGCGTATGCGGCGGCCAATGAAAACGGCCGGTTCGCTGCTGATCGAGAGCATAATTGTCCAGGACAGTTCGATATTTAACGACATCGGCCGCCGCCGGTAATTCCACCCATAGCTGAATCCAGAGGCATTCAGATCGAAGCCGAGCCTCGAAACTCGCAGTGGTGGTCTCCTGGCAACTCATGCCGGAAGTCGTCTGGGCTTGCGCCTTGATTGCGCGTGTGAACGGGATGAAGATCTCGTCGATCTGCCCGTAAGGGCGAATATGCAGGTTGTAAAACCGCGGCACCAAAGGCCAATTGTCCAATACGCCGACTATTCGGTAACTATCGCCGTCCAACGCCAAGGTTTTTCCGATGCTATTTGCGCCCGCGAAGAACTGATCGTTCAATTTTCGCGAAATGACCACCACGGGGTTGCCATCTTGATCGTCGGATTGGGACCAGGGAGAGCCAAATCTAAACGGGGCGTTAAACATCGGAAAGAAGTCGGAGTCGACCGCCGGAACGATCATGCCTACCGGCTTGAGCGTTGGATCCGCGGGTCGTGCATTCAGATAGGCAGAGTAAATGCGCGATTGGCGCCGCGCTGCGTGTAGATTCCTGAGCGCCATCGCATCGATGTAACTCAGGTTCTCGTCAAGCCCGTCCTCGTTTCGTTCGCCACGTTTGTCGGGTCCCCAGCTGTCAATCTGCACCATGAACAATTGCTGCGATTTTTCCGGAATAGGATCTCCCGACATTGCCCGCGAAACGGAGAGTGAAGTCATTGATGTGCCGATCCCGAAACCAATAGCGGTGATCATCAAGCCTGTGAGTACAGGGTTGCGTTTGAGACTTCGGAGCGCTAGGTCGAGGTAGTAGCCGAACACCGGAATTTCACAGTTGGCATTTCATTTTCTGTCGTTTGCGATCAGCTTCCCGGCGGATCTGCGACGAACCTCGGGTAGCCCGGTTGGTTGGCAAATTCCCAGCCCGACAGGTATGAGAGCTGCAGGATCTTGAGCATTTTTGGATAGTCGATCTTGTCCGGCGTGTCGGTCGTATGGTGATAGTCGGGATGAAAGCCGGTGAAAAACCAAAATGCGGGAATGTTGTGTAGTACGAACGGAAACTGATCGCTGCGAAAGAATGTATTCAAGGCATTCTCATGGTCAAAACGGTCGTCCAAGTCCAAGCGGACAAGGCGGTTGGCTGCCGCGACAGTGCTCTTGAAGTCCGGGCTGTAGGCGGCGCCGATGAGGTTCAATCGATTGCTGGTATTCGCCGGTATGTCAATCAGTCCGTCCGTTTGGTCGCTCTTCGCTTCATCGCGTCCGATCATGTCGAAATTGATCATGGCGCGGGTGCCGACGAGCGGCCTCAACGGATGCGCAGCCATATAGTAAGAACCCAGCAGACCGCGCTCCTCCGCAGCAAAGACCACGAATAAGATGGAGCGCTTCGGTCGCACCGGGTTCGCGGCGAACGCGTGCGCCAATTCGACGACGCCCACCGTGCCGGAGCCGTTATCATCCGCGCCATGCCATACATCCAGGTTGCCGCCGGCGCCTGGCGAGGCGCCATCGTGGTCGTGGTGCCCCGAAATAATGATGGTCTCGATGGCCAGGGTCGGATCGGTGCCCGGCAACAATCCCGCAACGTTGTAGGTTACGCCGGAATTGCGGGACTTGTTTTCGAAGTGAAGCGTCACTTCGCTATCCGGCAATGCAATGGAGTGATTCGACAGATCGTGATCGATCGCTGACTGCAACGCCTGCGGCGTGGTGCCGGCAGCGGCGAGCAGCTCCGTCGCGATTGCATCGCTCACAGTGGACACCGGAATCTGCAGCTCGTCATTGACGATCGCCTGGGAGGGCAGGGGAATCGTCCGAGTCAGGCTGCCGCCGATACGATTCACCCGTTCGAGATTCGACGGATGTTTGCGATTTGGTTCAGCCATAACGATGACCGCGACGGCGCCGTGCGCTTGCGCATTCAGGGCTTTGACGCGATTGGTGGCGTAGCGTGTGTTGCCCGTGCCGTTGAAAGGCGAGTGAGGATCGGTTTCCTGTGGCTCGTGCTCGAACACCGCGACGATTTTGCCCCGCGCGTCGATGCCAAGATAGTCATCGTAGTGCATCCCCGGAGCGGTAATGCCGTAGCCGGCGAACACCAGAGGTGCCGTGACCTCAAGGTCGTCGTGAAAGCCGCCGATGACGTCCGGTGCATGCCACCGCGAGGTTTTCTCGCCGCGCTTCAACCTGACGAAGCTTGCGTCGCGATCACCCCGATATTCGATTAGGGGCACCGCCTGTAGATATGAGGAATTGCCCGCTGCCGGTTCAAGTCCCGCCTTGGCAAATTCCGCTGCAACCCACTGCGTTGCTGCCTCATCGCCGGGCTGCAAGGACATACGGCCTTGCAAGGCATCCGATGCCAAGAAATAAAGATCCGCCTTCAGGTCCGCGGCGCGAAGATGTTGGAAGCCCGGCCGTTCAATCGACGGAACGCCGACCGCGGCGGGCGCGGTATGTGCTGCCGGCGAAACGGTCATCGAGGAGGCGAGCGCAGCGATTATCTTCAGGTTCATGGAGTCCGCCTTGACGGTTCAGAAATTCGCTTCAGTTTACGATACTTGCGGCGCTCCGGTATTCCGTGCTTTAAGTACGAAAAGTTTGGGGGGGAAGGGCATGAATATAAGTACGGCCGCGGCGTTAGGGGTGGCTGCCATGGTGGTCGGCCATCCGATAGCGGCCCAACCCAGCGTCGACGACTACGAACACGCCATTGGTTTGCGCGGCTCATGGTCGGCCCTGACAGAGAATATCGCAGAGCATGCGCAATGGATCGAAGGCACGCATCGCTTCGTGTACCGCAAGACCGTACCCGGCGGATTCCAGTTCGTGATCATGGACGCGGAGACCAGACAAAAGCAGCCGGCGTTCGATCATGATCGGTTGGCGACGGCATTGGGTACGGCGACCGGGAAAGCCTCCTCCGGCCTGCATTTACCGTTTACCGAGCCCTTTGCCGGCGTCGAGATCAGCGACGGGGGGCGAGTATTGACGGCAGAGCTCGACCGTAGCTCTTGGAAATGTTCATTGAACGACTATGTCTGTTCACGGCTGCCGCCCAATGACGGGCATCAGCCTCGCGGCTTTGAGACGGTGCGCGACCTGAAGATCCCGGCGGATAATTCTCCGAAGAAGTCACCGGACGGACACTGGCTGGCTTTTGTCGAGAATTGGAATATCGCCGTGCGTGCGTCCTCCGGCGGCGAGGTAATTCTCTTGAGTTCCGATGGTTCGGAGGGTGAATTCTATGACCCGGAATCGATCGCCTGGTCGCCGGATTCCAAAAAGCTCGCCGCGTACCGCGTACGGCCCGGCTTCCGGCGCGAAGTGATCCGGGTAACCACTTCGCCCCCCGATCAGGTTCAACCGAAGGTGGCGGTTCAGCTCTATCCCAAGCCCGGCGATGCGGTCGATATCGATCGACCCGTGGTCTTTCACGTCGACAGCAAGACGCAATTGCAGGTGCCGTTCGATCAGTTCCCCAATCCGTACACGATGTCGCCCTTGACATGGCGCAAGGACAGTCGCTCGCTGGCGTTTGAATACGATCAACGCGGGCATCAGGTATACAGCCTGTTCGAAGTCGATGCCGACACGGCGGCGGTGCGCAACGTGGCAATGGATCGCGCCGCGACTTTTATCAATATCGGGCGCCGCGTTACGCACGATGTGGGGGGAATGGGCCGCGAGATCGTCTGGATGTCAGAGCGCGACGGCTGGAACCACCTTTATTTGTACGACGGCCGTACGGGTCGCGTGAAAAATCAGATCACTCGAGGGGAATGGGTGGTTCGCGATGTGATCAAGGTGGATGACGACAAACGCCAGATCTGGTTCGCTGCCAACGGCATGCGCAAGAATGAAGACCCGTACTATCAGCACTACTACCGCATTGACTTCGACGGCACGCATTTGACGCCGCTCACGACCGCAAGCGCCTATCACGACGTGGTCTTTTCCTCCGACATGAACTATTTTGTCGATACCTATTCGCGCATCGACATGCCCAACATCGCCGAGCTGCATCGCACCGCCGACGGGGCGCTGATTGCTGAAGTAGAACGGGGCGATATCACCAAGCTGGTGGCCGCGGGGTTCAAAGCGCCCGAAGTGTTCGTCGCCAGGGGTCGCGACGCGAGGACCGACATCTGGGGCGTGATAATAAGGCCGCAGAATTTCGATCCGGCCCGGAAATATCCGGTCATTGAGAATATCTACGCCGGACCGCACGATTCCTTCGTGCCGAAGACCTTTTGGCCTTTCGGACCTCACTCCGGCGGCGACAAGGTCTTGGGGATGCAATCTTTGGCGGATATGGGTTTTATCGTGGTGCAGATCGATGGCATGGGCACGCTCAACCGCTCAAAGGCCTTTCACGACATCGCCTGGAAGAACCTCGGGGACGCCGGACTTCCCGACCGCATTCTCTGGCACCAGGCGGCCGCCGCCAAGTATCCGTACTATGACATCAGTCGCGTTGGTATCTACGGCGGTTCAGCGGGCGGTCAAAATGCCCTGAGCGCGCTCGAGTTCCATCCCGAATTCTATAAAGTCGCCGTTGCCTATGCCGGTTGTTACGACAACCGCATGGACAAGATCGATTGGAACGAGCAATGGATGGGGTGGCCGCTCGATGCCGGCTACGCGAGGTCATCTGGGGTCGACAACGCAAAAAACCTCAGGGGACACATCCTGCTGGTGGTCGGCGAGCTTGATATGAACGTCGATCCTGCCTCGACCATGCAAGTGGTGAACGCCTTGATCAAGGCCCGCAAGGATTTCGACCTTCTGGTGGTTCCGAACGAGGGCCACGGGGTGTTTCGCTCGACCGGGGATGTGAGTTACGGCCTGCGCCGGCAGTACGATTTCTTTGTGCGCCATCTACGACAAGAGCCGACGCCTGATTGGAATGCGCTGCCGTGATTCGGTTGGAGCGTACCGGGAACCGCAGATTGCCGGCGATCGCGGTGACGTCAGAGGCGAACCCTGATAATGTGCGGAGGGGCGCGCTAGGGGGTATATCGGCCTCCCGATCGCGCTACGAAATTCCGAAAATCGAAGGCCAAGATGAGGTCCACCATGAAACGCGAAGTCCTGGGTTTACTGTCTCTCGTGTTGGGCGTGACGTCGAGTTTCGCCGCATTGAAGCAAGGCGACACCGCCCCCGACTTCAAAACACAGGCCTCTCTCGCCGGCAAAGAATTTGCATACTCGCTGCAGGACGCATTGAAGAAGGGTCCGGTGGTGGTGTATTTCTATCCCGCCGCCTTCACGGGCGGCTGCAATCTACAGGCGCACACGTTTGCGGAGAATCACGACAAGTTCGCCGCCGCAGGCGCCTCGGTCATCGGTGTTTCGCTCGATAACATTTCGCGGTTGAACGACTTCTCGGCCGATCCCAAGTATTGCGCGGGTAAGTTGCCGGTGGCCTCCGATGAGAAGGGCGAAATCGCGAAATCCTTCGACATCAAAATCGCGGACACTTATAACGGACAGGCCGTTGCGAAGATGAAGGATTCCCGCGGCAACGAGGTCGGTCACAGCATGGCGGAACGCACGACTTTCGTCGTCGCGCCCGACCACAAGATCGTTGCGACGATCGGTGGAGTTGCGGGAGACTCCAATGCCGAGCAAGCGCTTGCCGTTGTTCAGCAACTGGCTGCGAAACGTACCGCTGGGAATTGAGTGTAGCGGCGGCCCGCGGATGTACTGGAAGATGCGGGTGTTTCTGTTTGTCGGCTGCATGGGAATTGCCTTGGCATTGGTTTTCGCGTCCTCGGCGATGGGTCAAAAGATGCATGGCCCCAAGTCCTCGACTGAATCGCCGATCGATCCAAATCAGCCCATGGGCCGAAGTGCACTTCGACAGATAGTACAAGAGCAATGTGTCGTGAATTGGCAGGAGCACCACAATCCCGCGCCCTGCGAGCGTGTCGTTCTTGCTGACTCGAAGAATGCCGGTTCTGGCTATGCGGTGCTCGCCGCCGGCGGTGGTGCGCATTATCTGTTGGTTCCGACGCGGACCATGGCTGGGATTGAAAGCAGCGAGCTGCTCGATCCGGACGCGCCTAACTATTTCGCCGAGGCTTGGCACGCGCGCGGACTCATAAGTTCTTTCATCGGCCACGACGCGCCGAGAACTGCGGTAGGGCTCGCCATTGGCATTGCCGTGTCCCGCGCTCAAGATCAATTCCACGTAAACATCGAATGCTTGCAGCAAGACGCCTTTCGAGCGCTGCGGACGTCGGCGGATAACCTCACGGACGCGTGGTCGCCCATCGCCATCGCGGGGTCGACATATCAGACTCGCCGAATCATGGGCGAGGGCCTGGACGCCTCCAATTTGTTCGAATTGCTTGCCGGCTTGAGTCCTGACGCGCGGCACCACATGGGCAACTACACCTTGATCGTTGCGGGCATGCAATTCAAGAGCGGCCCTGGATTCGCGTTACTGACCGGGACCGGGCCCAGCGGCGAAATATTGTTGGATTCGAGCTGCTCCGTCGCGGGTGGCGGCGGATGAGTTGATGTCGAGCGGCCGGAACATGCCGTGATGGCATGGCGCATTGGGATCGTTGCCCTTGCAGGATTCCTGGTGGCCTCGTGTGGTAGCCGCGGCAAATCGATTAGCGTCGACCGAGAAGTACTGATTTCTGAGGTCGCCCCCCGAGTCGACGCGATTGCGCGAACACGCGACGGAGGCTTTGTCGTCACTGGATTTGGCGCGACTGCGTGGGTAGTCGCGACGGACAGCCACGGGACTCCTATGTGGCGTTTCTTCGATCCGATCGACAGCGCAGTGGATACCGGAAGTCAGTCGGTTCCACAGTCCGAATTTCACGGAGCGGTATCTCTGGCGAACGGGAATACCCTGCTGTGCGGCGGCAAATACAAAGGCGGACAAACGGACAATCTGTTGGTGATACTCGATCGCAATGGCCGCCTCCTTGAAAAGCGCGTCGAAGTGCCGAACGATGATTCTCGATTTATCTATTCAAGTTTTTATCACTGTTTCCCTTGGCAGGACGGAGTTCTGCTGCTCGGGAATACGAACGATGGCACGCATGGCCACATATGGCTCGTGGAGCTGGACGGCAACGGCCGGAAGAAACGACAGGCATTCGTGGACAATGCACCGGCTGTTACAGGCGGTACCGCTGTCGGGCCCAGTTTTGTTTTCACTGCCTGGGACTCGCAAGACAGCTTTCGGGTAATTAGGGCAAATGAAAAGGGCGAGACAATTGCAAAGAGGGTGATTGCGGGCGAATTCATCGTGCAGTTACGCTCTATCGCGGACACCGGCAAAACATCGATTCTTATCTATCGCGCTGAGAAGGCCACACTCTATACGCTCGATGAGCGCTTACAAGACACGCAACCACCGAAAGAGATCAAGGGCTATTTTGACCCGCAGGCGGGCCGCGGATATGTGCGTGGGGATGGTTCACTCGTGCTATTTGGCCGACGCTCAAATGCAATGATGGCGTTGATCGGTGAGCAAGGAAAAACACAGGCCATTCGAGAGTTTAGCCCTCAGTACGCTTCAAACTTTGTCAATGATGCGGTTCCGATTTCGGCCGGCGAGTTCGTAACCGCAAGGGGGAGCGTCAGCCAGGATCCCAAGGATCGGGGTTTGGTGCTGTCGTGGGTAACTATTACTGATTGACTGCAGGGTACCGCACCGTAAGCTTGAGCATGCAGGACTGTCTCAAGCGCGGTGTTGCTCCCGCAGCAGGGCCTTGACCTGGCGATGGATCAGCACGGGAACATACGTCTTAATCCTGGCAGTCCGTTCCAACTTCGCGCATTCGCGGGTGTAGAGCCTTGCCACGAGTTCGCGCGGCATGTGAGTTTCACGCGCCAAGAGCTCGATTTCGGTATCGGCATTCGCCGGCCGGATGAACTCTTGCCCGCTCAGCGCCAGGTAATCATCTTTCATAAAGCGGATTCTACCAATCGTGCACCCTCGTGGCTCTTTTGCGCATCAAACTTGCCATCGCTGGTCAATCGTGGGTGTGCAATGCGGCAGTTGCGGCCCGTAACCCGCAAGGATTGCTTCTACGCCGCAAGTTCCTTCAACGCGTGTACGAAGGTGTCAAGATCCGCCGTCGACGTATATACCTGCGGCGTCACGCGCACGCCGTGAACGCCCGCGCCATCGATGGCGACGGTGTATACCTTGTACTCTTCCAGAAGCCTGCGCGCGAGAACGCCCGGCAGCATGCCTTGCACACCGACGTTCGCGATGCCACAGGACCGTTTTGGATCGCTCGGGGTGTTCATTACCATATTCCTCGAGCCACGTACCCGTCCGGTCCAATACTGCTGTAGATAGCGCAGTCGCGCCTCCTTACGCGCACTGCCAATCATCTCGTGGAATGTGAGAGAGCGCTCGATCGTCAGATCGGTGTGCACCGGATGTGTGCCGGTGTGATTGAGTTTTCGAATATCGTCGGCGGGGACGCTTTCGTCGCCATAAATTGGCCAGAGCTTCTCAATGCGGTCGCGCCTTACGTAGAGAATTCCGGCGCCAAGTGGTGTAGCGAGCCACTTGTGGAGCGAGGCTCCGTAGTAGTCACAGTGCAAGTCGGGAAGCCGATAGTCGAGGTGGGCGAAAGTGTGTGCAGCATCGACCATTACCGGTACGCCATGCGCGTGAGCCATATCGCAGATATCGCGCACCGGCAAAATGTGGCCGGTGATATTCACCATGTGGGGTATCATCAGCAACCGCGTCTTCTGCGTCAGCGCGTTGGCGTACACCTTCACAATCTCTTCGTCCGACTTCGGGTCCATCGGGATATCAACGAATCGGATCAGCAGCCCAAAGCGTCGGGCCTGCAGCTTGAACATGTCAATCATCGAGCCATAGTCTTGGTTGGCGAGGACCGCTTCGTCCCCCGGTTTCCAATCGAATCCGCTGATCACGGTGTCAAGGGATTCGGTGGTATTGCGGGTAATGATCAGCTCCTCCGGCGAGCAACCCGCAAACGCGGCGAGCCTTCCGCGGATCCGAAGCTTGTCCTCCACTTGCCGCGTGCGCATATAGTGCGACGCTTCCAGGTTGATCGAGCGGACATTGTCAATAAATGCATCGAGCACGGGCTGGGGTTGGAAACAGTAGTAGCCGTTTTCGAGATTGACATAGTCACTCGTCAGCCGGAACTGGCCTCTTACTGCCGCCCAGAACGCCTCATCCTCCGCGACTGCGGTAACCGGCTTCGTCGCGTACTGGGCCAACAGGCTGGGACCGAACATCAAGCCGAAAGATGCACCACCAGCTGCACTCAGAAAGCGGCGTTTGTTCATGTAAGTTCTCCCCGAACTTGCAATGATACAGAACTTGAAGACCCTTAGGCCGTGATCCCTGCAAATCGCCTCTGACTCCGCGGAGGTCGTGGAACTGATTCGGCGCAGGTAGACTACGGCCGTCATCACCCGGGGGATCCGAACAATGATCCGTACGATTCTCGCCTCGCTGTTGCTGTGCGTTTCGCTCGTTGCATCATCAAAGACGAAGCTGCTCGAGCACATACCTCTGCAGTGGCGACCCACGTCGGACCTGCGGCTCGGTACCGCTCAAATGACCTCCTCGCCGATCACGGTCGCGACCTTCACCGACGATCGTGATAACAAGGAGTTCATTGGCGAAAACCGGGAGGACGAGGAGCCCAAGCCAGTCACCACGTCAGACGATGTGGGCGCCTTCGTGAGCACGCACATTCGGCAACTATTCAATCAGGCCGGCATCAAGACGATCGACGGCAATGCGGGCGTGACCATACACGGTGAGGTGAAGAGGTTCTTCGTCCGTGAAGGAGACACTTACAAGTCAGACGTGGCGGTTCATCTCACAGTGATCGATCAGAGCGGCAAGACCCTGTGGAATGGTCTGGCCTCCGGTGAGGCCACCCGGTTCGGGCGATCATACAGGGCGGAGAACTACTATGAGGTTCTATCGGATGCGGTGGTCAACACCGTGAGCTCAATGCTGCAGGCCGCGGAGTTTCAGAAAGCGATATCGGGCCGCCCCGGCGGCGAGTCTTAAGGGGAGGAACCGGCGCGCAAGGGTGTCTCAGCGTCGCGACATTTGGGCATTGGGCGGGTTTGATTTAAAAATACTTGAATGAATGTGAAAACACCGAAGCCCTCTGAAACCCACTCAAATACCGTAGAGGAAGCTCAAATGGATATGAGCTACCGAATGAGCATCGTCGCCCGGTCCGTGACCTTGAAGAGAATCGTCTGCGGTGGACAGACGGGTGTGGATCGCGGCGCATTGGATGCTGCGCTCGCGGCCGATTTTGAGTGCGGTGGATGGGTGCCAGGAGATCGGATGGCCGAGGACGGCGTGATACCGGAACGGTATCCTCTTGTTGCGTTGCCGTACGGCAATTATCGGCAGCGCACGCGATTGAATGTCGTCGACAGCGACGGCACAGTCATTCTTTATGAGGGCTATTTGAGCGGCGGCACCCGCCTCACGCGCGATTTGTGCGAACTGTTAGGCCGTCCGTGCCTTCTCATTAGTGCGAGTGAGACACCGGATTCGATTGCGGCTGCGGAGGCGGTCCTGAAGTTCATTGATGACAACAATATTGAAACGCTGAATGTCGCGGGGCCGCGGGCCAGCGGATGGACTGATGGATACCGCTTTGCGCTTGGGGTTGTTGGGCAGGTGATGGAGAAGGCGGCAACCAGTTCTCGCGCCAGCAATACAGAGTCCAGGGCATAACCAGGGTCCCTCTCAATCGCGATACTGGCCTTAACTCGACGGCATTCCAATTGGGGATTGCGAGCTTTTGAGCTGTCTGTCGATCCAATCGCGAGGCAATTCCGCGGTTGCATCGGTGCTTGCCAAGATAAGCGTGTGGCGAGGCAGGTCGCGAAAATGTTCCATGACGACGCTCGCGCCGAGTTCATGCGCGGCTTGCCGGGAATGGGCGCAGATTTGCAGCACCTGGCCGAAGGCGCCCAGTGCTTCTCGGGCTACCTTGGCTGTGTCATCGGTACAGGCGTCCGCGACGACAGTGATCCACAATGAATTGTGCCAGCCCGAATAACTGTTGGCTGCGAATAGGCGCGAAATGCATTTCGCAATGGTCTCGGACTGATTTGTCGCGGGTATGACGATCCCGACTGCCTGGATTTTCGATGGTGGTCGGGTTTGCTGAGAAGCGGGAGCGCTTGCTGGAGCTAAGTTTTGCGACACGCCGCTAGAATCGCAAATTAAAGGTAAAAGTGTTGTAAATGATGCGCGGTCTGTGAAGTGCTTAACGGTCCGTCTTTACATCATTTTTATCGACTCGTCTCTATCATGCCTTCAACAAGCGGTATCCGGTGCCGCGGGAGGCCTTGATGGCAATCCAAGACTACGTGCGATCTATTGCAGCGACCGAAACAGTCTCGAAGGCTCAAGTGTTTCGTTTTCTCGAAATGCAGTTCGCGAGGGCGGACAAGAATCATGACGGCGAGTTGGATGCCGACGAATTAGCGGCATTTGTGCTGGCGGTTTCGAGACCGGAGACGGATCAGCGGTAGTCGAAGGATACTACTGCTCCTGCTTGTAGACCTTTCCTTCCTTCATCACGAACCGAACATGCTCGAGCTCACGAATGTCGGCGATCGGATCGCCGTTCACCGCGATGATATCGGCGGACTTTCCTGGGGTAATGGAACCGAAGAGTGCGGATTGGCCGATGAGGTCCGCAGCATTCACGGTGGCCGCCTGAATTGCCTGCATCGGGGTCATTCCATACTTGACCATGAATGCAAACTGCCGGGCGTTAATCCCATGAGGGCAAACACCTGCATCTGTGCCGAATGACATCTTAACGCCGGCGCGAACGGCCTTGGTGAAATTGCGACGCTGTGTTTCCCCCAGGCCCGCATCGTGCGCGAGGAAATCGGCGGGTGTGGTGGGATCCGACTGGATGCATTCTTCGTCGTAGATGTCCATGTCCAGATACGTGCCGTGCTGTTTCGCAAGTGCAATTCCCTCATCATCGATAAGGGTGGCGTGTTCGATCGACGCGACGCCTGCGCGGATCGCATTTTTAATCCCAATCGCGTCGTGCGCGTGTGCCTCGACCCGTAGGCCGAAGTTGGCCGCTTCTTCTACGGCAGCTTTGATCTCTTCGGGCGTAAATTCGATGGACTTCGCATTGCTGCCATGCGTAAGTACTGCGCCGGTCGTCAGAATCTTGATGTGATCGGCACCGCGATGTGCGAGTTCACGCACAACTCGGCGGACCTCCCAGGGACCATTGGCAATGCCGAAGCGAAGATCCAACGGCAGCTCGATGTCCTTGGAAAGTCCGGTCATCGCGCCCGCGCCCTCACTGATCGTCACGTACGCTCCCGCGACATACATGCGCGGCCCGATGATTACTCCTTTGGCAATGGCGTCGCGCATGGCGACATCGTTGAAGGCGCGATAGACGCCGACATCGCGTACCGTCGTAAAGCCAGCCAGCAGCGTGACGCGCGCATTCGGGATAGCGGCATAAGCGGTCTCGGCTGCGCTCATGCGTAAAGAAACCAGGGGTTCGGCGTCGTGCAGGTCGGCTAGGTGAGTATGACAGTCAACGAGCCCCGGCAGCACCGTCGCATTCGACAGATCGATGACGTTGACCCCGTTGGGTATCTTGATGTTGGAACCAACCGCTTCGATTTTGGCGCCGTGAATCAGGATGATTTGATTCGCAAGTGTTCGTCCGGTCTGTACATCGATGAATTTCCCCGCGCGAATGGCGGTTACGATCGGGGCTGCCGAGGCGATCGGCTGCGCGAGACAAATTGCAGGTGCCAAGGCCAAACACAGGGCCTGCATAAATATTATTTTCACGGGTATCCTTGGGCGGTAATCATGGGATCGATTGGATGAAGCGAGCGCTGCAGCTTGCTGCGAGTTGAGCCTGCGCTTGCGTGCGAAGTCAAGAATCGAAGCGTGCGGGTCGCCGGTGGAGGGCGGCCGGTTCAATGGCCGCATCGGAAGCGCATGTGTTGTTGCACATGATGACAATCATGTAAGTAGCCGATAAGTAAACAGTTTATGCATTGAGAAGAAAGCCGTACGCGGTGGCTGGACCGGTACGGCGTACTTCCTTGAGCGGATTCAGCCGGATTAAACCCGGCTCTCGGCCGCCCGTTCGAGAGCAGCGATATCGATACGCTTCATCTCCATCATTGACTCGAAGGCGCGCTGGGCGCGGCCTGCATTGGCATCGGCGAGAAGGGTCAGCAGTTTGCGCGGCACGATCTGCCAGGACAGGCCGTAGCGATCCTTAATCCAACCGCATTGTTCGGCCTCTGGAACCGCCGAGAGCGCATCCGTCAGGCGTTCGATCTCGGCCTGCGTTTCGACCGGAATTTGGAGCGACACGGCCTCGTTGAACTTGAAATGCGGCCCACCATTGAGCCCGACGAAAGGCCGACCCATCAGAGTGAATTCGACGGTCAACACATCGCCGGACTTGCCGGACGGATAGTCGCCCGGCGCGCGATGCACTTTATCGATCCGACTGTCGGGTAGTAGCGACGTGTAGAACCTGGCAGCTTCTTCTGCCTTACCATCGAACCAGAGGCACGGTGTGATCGTTTGCATGAGAAGTCTCCTGACGGTGTGCGGACCTGAATTTTCGGACTCGTATTTATAATGACGAGCGACGGCCACGAATTTCGACAGTTCCGTCGAAATAGATTCAATGCCGGGCCATGCATGACTAGGATTTCGAGGGCCTGGCACTTTTACAAGCAAGCTCGACAATATTGCGCGAGACTGTACTTGCCCTAGTCAGCTTCGCGGCGGTGATGATGTTGATCTGGCTGAAATCTGTCGGAAGGTGGCTACGGCGCGTGTTCTCACCATCCGACTCGGCCTGGACGGCAGCCGCCTATGCCCTGCTGACTCTGTGGGGACTACTCCTCGTATCATTCACCTTGGAGTGCTCAGCAGCTGCGCACGATTCAATTCGACTTCGACCGCTCGTCGCGGGGCGTCATTGCTTTGGACGACGTCGGATTGGCTGTGGGGCCGTAGATTCCATTTGCGATTTCCGTCCTGGCGCGGTGCGTGTGGCTACAATGGAGCAGTGGGCAGACCGCACGACCCTGGGTCCGCCAGACATCAATGATGGCCCGTTGTAGGAACTACCAATGAAACCACCGAAAGGCATAACGGACGAAGCGAAATGGATCAGGCATTGCTGTCAGATTCATGCTCGCGCGAAAGAGTTGCGCGAGGGAAAGATCAGCTTGGCTGAAGCATCCGTAGCGCTGGGTCCCCTTGCGTCGTGGACACGCGCGGAATCCGCACGGGATTTCGAGGTGTTTAGGCGATTGAGGGACGAACTGATCGAATTGCCGATCGGTCGCGAGCGAAAGCATTGGGCCGCTGATGCGCTCGCACGCGAGGATGTAAAAATACACACCATAGAAGATAAATGGCGGACCAAGGCAATGAAAGCAGCCAGCAATCTCGAGGCCAAATTTGCCTGGAGCCTGGCGGCGCGCACGACGCTTCGAAAACAGACCGGAAAGGAGCAGGATTAAGCGCCGGTCAGGCACTCGTTCTTCGGATTGACGCGCGTCAAATGACCCATACGGCCCCTATCGCAATCAACGTCGACAGACTGATCGAACGTATCGACAGCCTTGCCGAGATGGAGCGCAAGGACGACGGCTCGTGCAGCCGGCTGGCGTTGACCGATGCCGACCGTCGCGGCCGCGACCAAGTGGTGCAATGGATGCACGAGGCAGGCCTTACGGTGCGGATCGACCAGATCGGCAACATTACGGGTTTGCGCGCCGGCCGGTCGGCTGTCCGCCCGGTGATGACCGGTTCGCACATTGACACGGTGGGCAACGGCGGCCGTTATGACGGTATCTACGGTGTGATTGCAGGACTTGAAGTGCTACAGAGCATTCAGGATGCCGATCAGGTCACTGAGCGGCCGCTCGCCGTGACCGTGTTCACCAACGAGGAAGGGGTACGCTTCCAGCCCGACATGATGGGTTCGTTGGTGTATTCAGGCGGTCTCACCGTGGAGGAGGCGCTAAATGCGAAGGCGGCAGACGGTGCGTGTGTTGGCGATGAGCTCAAACGGATCGGATTCGCGGGAACGGAGCGATGCGGTGAACCGGTTCCGCACGCATTCATAGAGCTTCACATCGAACAGGGGCCGATCCTCGACATGGAGAGCGGTTTGCTTGGCGCCGTTGAAAGTCTTCAGGGCATTTCTTGGCACGAAGTGACGATCCGTGGCGTTTCCAACCACGCGGGGACAACTCCAATGCACCTGCGTCACGACGCAGGCTATTGCGCCGCCAGAATCGTCGTGTTCGTGCGTGAACTTGCCCGGCGAATGAGCGCCTCACAGGTCGGTACCGTGGGGAGCGTTCGACTGACACCCAACCTCATCAATGTCATTGCCAATCAGGCGGTGATTTCCGTCGATCTTCGCAACACCGACGAGGCCCTGCTGACCGCGGCCGAACGGGAGCTCACTGCATTTCTCGAGACGCTCGCGCAGGAAGAGGGCGTGACGATTGAAAAACGCGGCTTGGTAAGGACCCAGCCGGTGATTTTTGATTCAAAAATTTTGGAGACTATCGAAACAGTGGCGGCGGAGCTCGGACTACCGATCCGGCGCATGACTTCGGGCGCCGGCCATGATGCCCAGATGATGGCGCGAATCTGTCCGACGGCGATGATTTTCGTGCCGAGCGTCGGAGGTATCAGCCACAATCCGCGCGAGTTCACCCAAGCCCGACACCTTCAGCTTGGCGCCGATGCGCTCTTGCACACCATGCTGCGGCTGGCCCGGCAGGATGTCAGGTGATCCTGCGGCGCACGAAACTATTTTTGCCTGACCTGTCGAAGTAGGCATTGCTGGTTCGTTGCACGAGTACAGCCCCAAGACGACGGGGCCACTCACAACTCTGAGGAGAAGACCGTGCCACAACCCATTCCGTATCTGGCCTTCGATGGCAATTGCGCGGATGCGATGCGCTTTTACGCCAAAGTACTCGGCGGTAAGCTCGACATGCTGACCTTCGGCCAGTCGCCGATGGCCGAGAAGACTCCGGAGGGCGCGCGGAATCAAATCATGCATGCGCGCCTGGCGCTGGAGGGCAACGGCTCCTTGTATGCCGGCGACAGCCCGCCGGGCATGTCTTATCAAGGTATCCATGGCGTATCGATCACGCTCAACTATGACGACGTCGCTCAGGCCGAGCGCGTATTCAATGCGCTGGCTGACGGCGGCAAGGTGACCATGGCCTTCGGGCCCACGTTTTGGGCCAAGCGATTCGGCATGGCGACCGACAAGTTCGGATGCCCATGGATCGTTAACGGCGAGATGATCGACATGCCCATGCAGGGCTGATGACCAAAATCGCTTCGGTGGCTTTGGGCTGAGCGACGAGGCCAGGCCATTAAGTTTTCCTTAATGGTCGGTGAGAAAGTGCGTTTGTTGTGAATGGGCGGGCGGCGCAGGCTGTGGACTCGATCAATTCAACCCAACAGAGCGCATTCACATGAGCCACGCCACCACGAACAAATCGCAAATAATCTCGACAGTGTCCATTTTGGCTGCCAGTTTCATCCTTTTCTCCGGTGCCGCGATGGGCGGCACCGCGCAGGCTGCCGAGGCGCCGCGATACGATAGAACCCTTGTCGCGTATGGAGACTTGAACCTCGACTCGCAACAAGGTACCAAGATGCTCTACGCACGCCTGCGCAATGGCGCCGAGGATGTCTGCTCCTCGATAGACGGCCGCAACTTGTTCCTCAAGAGACTCTGGCAGAGTTGCTTCGATCAGGCTGTGGCTGCCGCTGTTGTGCAGGTCAATAGACCCGGCCTTACGACCCTGCACAACCAAACGGTCAATCGACTGAAGGGCGATCGGTAGGCTTGCGATAGGCGTCACGGTAATCGGATGGATGCGGTGGATTAATTGAAGGAGGACAGTGGAAACTAAGGAGTGGTTTCATGAGTTATCCGCCGCGAGCCATGAATTTCGTTGACGCGGTTCAAGGGTGCTTCGTCAAGTATGCCAATTTTAACGGCTGTGCATCGCGCGCGGAGTTCTGGTGGTGGTTTGTGTTCACGCTCATCGTGACCGCAACGCTTCGCGCTCTCAGCTATAACCTGGCTGCGGTGTTCTCATTTGCAACCTTTCTGCCAAGCATAGCGGTTACTGCGCGTCGCCTGCACGACGTCGACCGAAGCGGGTGGTGGCAGCTTCTGTACTTCTTTCCGGTGATCGGTTGGATTGCGCTAATCCTGTTCTGTGCGGAGCCCACGCAGCCAAATCGATACCTGCACGAGAGTTAGGGGTCACAGCGATGCTCGGCGAATCACACAACACGGCGCCCCGAATGAGACCTGATTCGCGGTCGGTGGCGAACATTCAAACGACAATAAAGGCGCTCTAACTCCAGGAGTGGTTCGATGGCGCTTAAATCTCGGGTCTTCGACGACCTTCTGCATTTCGCCTCCGCCTCGCGATCGAGGTCGGCCGTAACACTCGCGGCCGTTTCATTTGCCATCTGCCACTTGGTTGTCATGGGAACCGCCTCCCACGGCGGCACTGCCGATTTAGACGCTGAGATTCCCCGCCAGATCATATATTTCGCAGCTGAGCTGGGCCGGTTCACGCTACCACTCGCATTTATGGTGGCCGGATTCGCGATCCGCGCCAAGAAGGCGCCACCCAGTCAGCCAAAGAGATAGAGGCGAAGCGCTGAAGGGGGCGCAGGGGGCGAGGAGTGGGCAGTGAATAGATGATCGCGACGCTTGGCGCAATCTGATAGACAATGATTGATGTGGCACTGAGTTCGACAATGTATGTGTTTACGGTACGACTCGCGGATGCGGATCGCGCGGTATATGAAACGTTGATTCTCAGAGTGGCACAGCACCCGTCAGAAACCCCAGAGCATCTCGTTGCGCGCGTTCTGGCCTATTGCCTCGAGTACGCGGAGGGAATCGCATTCTCCAAAGGCCTTTCGGATCCGGACGAACCCACCATCTTTGTGCGTGACCTGACCGGGGTGCTCCAGACGTGGATCGAGGTTGGCATGCCCGAAGCTGCGCGTCTGCACAAGGCCGGCAAGGCGGCGCGTCGAGTGGTGGTCTTTGCGCACCGGGACGTGGAGGCCTGGTTGGAACGCCTCGCGGGTGAGCGTATTCACCGTGCCGAGACACTGGAAATTTACGCCGTGGATCGGGAGCTGCTCGCCGGGTTGGTGTCGCGGCTGGAGCGACGAATGGATTTTGACTTGTCGGTGTCGGAGCGCCATCTCTACGTATCCGTAGGTGACACGACTCTGTCCGGGACGGTCGAAGCTAGGCGACTCCTGCGCTGACTGGAGATTGGCCGCCTGGGCGGGCACCGTGCACTGTAGACGTTACGGTAGCTTGCGCGCCTCAATTTCAATGGCCTTGGCGATCCTGACTGCGGTTTCTGCAATTTCCGTGATTCGGGAGGCGACGAGCCCGGCGAACTTGTCGTAGTGCGCGGCAGCCATTCCGCCGGCAATGCTCGCTGCTGCTTGAATGAGTTGTGCTTGTTCCATAATAGATTTCCGGTCTCGTTTGTGGATTAAATCATTGCGCGCCATCGCGGCAGCCTAAGCGGCTTAGGTATCTTCCCGCGTTGAGACTGCGGGCACAACCTGCCAGCCACCGTACCGTCGCCGGCGACGGGTGTCAGGGACCTTAAGAATAGCGTTTTAGATCATCTGTCCATGCGGCACCTGGCTTTTGGCTCAGTTTGCTTTGGGGACGAGGTAGGGGCGTTTTGACTTCGCGGGGTTCGCGGGGTGATTTTCGCGCGCCAGGTTTGAGTTTAAGGGTGAATCGAAAGGCGGAAGGAACGGAAGACGAGTTATGGCTCATAGGTTTGGTGACGAACTCCTAAAGTTATCTGACAGCACCAATAGTAGCCGAATGGGAGAGAAAGCCAAGCGGATCGCACACTTACGGGGCAACCAGCGGCGTGTGAGGCGGCACTACCGGGCCGGGATTGTTGCGGTACCTTTCCGCTTCTTCAATACGCCGCGCTTCCTCCAGTGCCTCGCGCGCGATCGCATCGATAATCTCATCGACGCTTACGAGTTCATTCGATTCGGATTGGTTGGGCACGTTGCAGCGAACTCCTCGAATTGCGATTTCTTCCATCGCTGTTCACAAAGGGCTCTCGGGAACGATCTTCATGGGGATTATCGCACACCGTACCGTCATAACTTGACAGGCTTCGGCGCAAGCTGTCGTAGGAATTTGACACGACTGGCGGGCGTGAACCTCGACTTCCCGGATGGTTGGTGCTACTTTTTTTGGAATGCAAGGGTCCATCGAGAAGATACCGGACGTGCGTGACGGCTTGACTCGCGAGGAGCGGATCGTGCTGTACGTACTCAATGAGACGCAGAAAGAGCGCGGTGATCGAAACGTACCAACGGCCATGCTATGGGGACGGGTGTGCGAACATTTCTATATCAGTCCCGAAGACCTTTCACTAATGCTGGCGCGAATGGGCGGTAGGGGGCAGACATGATGAGAATTGGCGTGAAATGGTTGGCAGCATTTGCGTTTCTGTCGATCGACGTCGCCGCGGCCGCTTCCGCCAAGACGCTCGACATCTACTTCATCGACGTTGAGGGAGGCCAGTCAACCTTGCTGGTATCCCCAGGTGGGCAGTCCTTGCTCATCGATACGGGATGGGCCGGCAACGGCCTGCCCGAGTCGCGGCCTGGCGATCCCGCAAAATCACGGGACGCAAACCGCATCGTGGCAGCCGCTCGCGAGGCGGGCATCAGCGCGATCGACTATTTGCTGATCACGCATTTTCACGCTGATCATGATGGGGGTGTCATTGAACTGGCGCAGCTCATGCCCATCCGCCATTTCATCGATCATGGCAGTCTGCCGGCCGAGGCTCAACGGGATGCCGGCACCCGGGCGGCGTATGATGCCTACGTCGCGCTTCGCAACCAGTCTCCGCATCTTGAACCCAAGCCGGGTGATCGGCTGCCCCTCAAAGCCATTAATGCCATTGTCGTCAGTACCGCAGGCAACACTCTCGTCAAACCACTACCCGGCGCGGGGCACATCAACAGTGCCTGTGGATCCACGGCATCGCCCCCGGATGACCCCATCGAAAATCCGCGATCGACCGGTGTCCTGGTGGAGTTTGGTCACTTCCGCTTTTTGGATGTGGGTGATTTGAGCGGTCAACCGCTGTTCAATTTAGCGTGCCCCAGCAGTTCCGTCGGTCCTGTCGATGTCTATGTGGTGGCGCACCATGGCGGCAAGGACAATGCCGATCCGGCTATCTTTGCCGGATTCGCGCCGCGTGTTGCCCTGATGAACAATGGACTCAAGAAAGGGGGCGCACCAGCCACCTACGAGACTCTGCATCATGTGACGGGTCTCGAGGACGTCTGGCAGCTGCATCGGTCGGAAGCCGCCGGCGATAAGAACTTTGCTGCGGAACGAATCGCCAACCCCGATGAGAGTACGGCTTTCTGGATCAAACTCAGGGCGAATGAAGACGGTTCTTTCCGTGTGCTGAACGGGCGAACCGGCGAATGGAAGGATTATCCGCCGCGACGCCGAGATCGTCGCTAAGTTGCCAACGCTGCGTTAGCGCGAGGCGGGTTAACGGCGCAATCCCTTGCGAATTCGAGCGTTGAGCTCGACGGTATTGTCGGTCTCCATTACACAGAGTTGAAGTTCGTGGGGCGCCGTCGCGGTATCGCAGGCGTGAATCGTGTGTCCGCCAATCAGTTGATCGCACCAGACGCGGGCATAGGGGAATGGCCTTGGAATGGGGCCGCAGATGCCGCCCGGGTCATTCCTGATGACAAGTTCGCGCAAGGCCGTGAACGGGACTTTAGCCGAGTGAGGATCATTCCATCGGCGCCTGACGATCGCGATTGAATCGGCCTCGTACTTGCCCGCAGCGGCAGGCGATTGCTTGGTCTGGTTCATGGCATGATTCCTCTCGCTCCAGGCTTGCCCAGAGATTTTATCGGATGCGCCGCGCTGCCGCAGCGGTACGCAGCTGGTAGAATCCGAAACTGCTTGTAGCGCTCCGAATAAATCACCAATCCGCGCCGAGCGAGGGTCCCAATGGGAATATTGGCAAGATCGGTGCTTTTGGCGGCGGCCCTTCTTATCGTCGATCCGGCGGGAGCTGACGCGCAACCAGCCCGCACATTCCGGCTATGGCTATTCGCCGATGCTCATGTGGGAACAGACAAAGCCAATGGACGCGACAGCTTGGCAACCGCACTTGAGCAGTCTGAGGGCGCGTCGGGCTTTGATTGGGACATCGCATTGGACCTGGGCGATATCTCAGGCGCTCAAGGCACTCCCAAAGATGAGGAAGGCGCCGAGATCGTGCGGCAATTCGGTGTGCTTAAAAAACATCGTCGCGAACAGATCTACGATTTGTCCGGCAATCACGATCGCAGCGGTCTCGATGAAGCTCAGGCCTGGGGAAGTGAACACGCGCCGCAGGGGTGGTATTCCAGGAACGACAAGGTCATCAAGTTGTCGACACCCTTCAACATGCCATCCCAAGTGTTCTGAGCCGTCATGATCGTTCATCTCATTGACGGTACGTACGAACTATTCCGTCACTTCTATGGTCTGCGCCGCTTCACAAAGAAGGACAGGCCGTTCGGAGCCGTGACCGGCGTGCTCAATACCGTGTTGGAGATGATCGAAGGTGGGGCGACTCACCTCGGGGTTGCTACCGACCATGTAATTGAATCCTTCCGCAATGAGCTATGGAGTGGCTATAAGACAGGCGAGGGGATGGAGCCGGCACTGTGGGCGCAGTTTCATCCGCTGGAAGATGCACTCAAGGCGATGGGCGTCGTTGTTTGGCCGATGGTTGATCTGGAAGCCGATGATGCGCTCGCATCTGCCGCGTCGATCGCCTCCAAGGATGAAAACGTTGAGACGGTGTGTATTTGGACGCCGGATAAGGACTTGGCGCAGTGTGTTCGGGGAGATCGGGTGGTGCAGGTGGACCGCAAGAGCAAGGCGATCAGAAATGCGGACGAAGTTGCGAGAAAATTTGGTGTACCGCCTGAGTTGATCCCGGACTATCTGGCGCTGGTCGGAGACGCTGCGGACGGATATCCGGGGATTGCCGGGATAGGACCGAAGGGTGCGGCAAGTCTGCTGTTGCGCTATGGTGGAATCGAGACGTTTCCCGAGGATGCGTTGGGGGAGAGGCGCGAGTTGGCACTCCTTTTTAAGAGATTGGCTACACTAAAAACAGATGCGCCATTGTTCAAAAAGGTCAACGAGCTCAAATGGCAGATGCCAACGCCCAAGTTTTTGGAGTGGGCAGACCGGCTTGGCGATCCGTTGATCGCTCGTGCCACTAAGGCGGTGGGCGGGTGACGCAGCGCGCTAGTTCGCGGGCGTTGCTCTCTCTGAACGCCGATTGCGCTGTTGCGCCTTCATCTCCTGCTCCAACGCCGCGTAGGCTTTTTGCTGCTCGGCCGTGAGGAGCGCATTGATCCGCTTGTCACTGTCTTCATAGATGCCGCGGACCTGACCCATTTTCTGTCGTCGAGGCAAAGTTGCCGTCGTGCGTACTTCTTGAATCTTCTGTCGCCGTTCTACGATGATCGGCAATATCTTGGACTTCTGGTCATCAGTCAGGGAGAGTCGCTTGGCCATCATGTCGAGCACGTCGTTGGCGCTGCGCCCGACAGACTCTGATTCGGGAGGGGTGGAAGCAGCGTCCGTCTGCAACTCAGCTCCTCCCGCGATCGTCGCCGAGCTCGCCAAGAGCATCAGCAGCGGCAGTAGCAGTTTCATGGGTTTCTCCGGTTGTTGTCGCATCACTGAACAACGACCAGAGGCAGGTTAGGTTGACAGGTGGCATCCGCGGAAGCGAAACAGTCGCAGGAGAGGCAGGGGGACCACCGCTCGATTTAGGAACAGCCTCGCGCTCCGCGGCGCCAGAGGGTACTGTATTCCTTTCTCATTACACCACCAAGGCTCAATTGGTCTGACGACATCGTGGTTGAGCATCGGCCGACACCAGGAGTTCTGGCCGGCGCCGCGAGTCCGGCTTTCCTTCAGCCGATATATCAGCGATCTGCAGCTCCCGTTCAGAAACAGTTCTATTCCTGTATGAATCGGACGTGACATAAGCCTGCGCCGTCGTGTTGGCCCCTTAGCTACGCGTCCCGGGTACCTCGCTATTTCCGCCTGCGGGTAGCGCTGGCATGATGGCCATATCAGGAGATCCATTCATGTCCAACATCAGTCAATCCGGCACCTACAAGCTTGGCCACCGCATGGTGCAGCGCCTGGGGTACGGTGCCATGCAGCTCGCGGGCCCCGGCGTATTCGGGCCGCCGAAAAACCATGACGCAGCATTGGCGGTTCTGCGCGAGGCCATTGCCAGCGGAGTGAACCATATCGATACCAGTGATTACTACGGTCCGCACGTCACCAACCATTTGATCCGCGAGGCGCTCGCACCTTATCCCGAGGATCTCGTTATCGTCACCAAGTTTGGCGCTCGTCGTGGCACGGACGGATCGTGGCTGCCGGCTTTCTCGCCTGAGGAGCTTCAGCAAGCGGTTCACGACAACCTGCGAAACTTGGGGCTGGAGTCCTTGGAGGTGGTCAACCTTCGGGCGATGTTCAGCTCACATGGTCCGGTCGAAGGGTCAATGGAGGCACCGCTTACCGTTCTGGCCGAGCTGCAGCAAAAGGGTTTGGTGCGGCACATCGGCTTAAGCAACGTTACACCGACTCAGGTTGCCCAGGGACGCGCGATTGTGCCGATCGTCTGCGTGCAGAATCACTACAATCTCGCGCACCGCGTGGACGATGTTTTGATCGATGACCTTGCCCGCGACGGCATCGCCTACGTGCCGTTCTTTCCGCTCGGCGGGTTCACACCACTGCAGTCTTCCACGCTGTCGGACGTTGCAGGGCGGCTCAAGGTCACCCCGATGGTTGTCGCGCTGGCCTGGCTGCTGCAGCGTTCGCCCAATATCCTGTTGATCCCGGGCACCTCGTCGGTCGCACACTTTCGCGAGAACCTAACCGCTGTTCAGCTACCACTATTGGCACAAACCCTGGCGGAGTTGGAGGGAATCGCGGCCTGACAGCGAGGTCGTGTCGTCTGCAGTGGAGCTGCCCAGCCGCGAATCTTGGCGGGAGATGCTGCCGCACGAGGCCCGCGTTTTGTTGTCGACGCTTCGCGTGCCGTGGTGGATCGCTGGTGGTTGGGCGCTGGACCTGTATTTGGGGAAACTCACCCGGGCCCACAAAGATCTCGATATCGGCATCTTCCGAGTAGATGCCCCAATCGTTGTCGCTGGATTGTTGGGGTGGAAATTCCTCGAGGCCAGGGACGGCACCCTTTCTCCACTCAGGGTAGGCGACACACCAAGAGCGAACGTCAACTCGCTGTGGTGCAAACGAGAAAACGCGACGCAGTGGGAACTTGAGTTGATGCTCGACCGGCGCGAGGGTGAATTCTGGGTGTTTCGTCGTGACCCGCGGATCACGTACCCCCTTTCAGGTGCAATTCGCCGAAATCCAGAGGGTATCGCATATCTCGCACCTGAGATTCAACTGTTATACAAAGCGCGTGCGATGCGCGCTCAAGATCAAGCAGACTTCGATCGGGTCGTTCCGCATCTGGCTCACGATGCGCGAGCCTGGTTGCGGGAATCACTGATGCGCACAGATCCAGAACATGTCTGGATATCGATGCTCCATTAAGTGAACCACTGGTGTGTCGCACGCTGCCGGGCGAACGAAAGCACCGACAGATGCGGGTGAGATTGCATAGCCGTATTGCGCTGCACACGGACGTGGCCTCGGCGTTTGAATCACATCGAAATCATTCTCAGGCACCAACAGGCGGTCGTTTCGGCCTTGCGAGTCATTCTATGTTCACTAGGCTTTGGTAGGTTCTGTGAGCGTTTAGCATTCCGTGCGTATCGCTCTCTGGTTCGCAGTGAAGCCACACGCACTAGATCCGCAAAATCCTTTACGACGTACTTTGTTAAGGGGAGGAGCTATGTACCGTTCAATACTATTGGCCGCGTTGATGGTTGCAGCGGGAGCCGCCACGCCGGCAGTGAGTTCGCAGCGAGGGGAACACGGGGAAGAATTTCGCGCTGTTTTGAATGGGTTCAATGAGGTTGGGGCTTTGAACAACCAGTCAGGAGCCATTCTCACTCAGGGCCGCGGATTCTTGGAACTGAAGCTGGACCGGACCAATGAGACCCTGACTTTCACACTCAGATTCCAGAATCTGAGTTCAGCTGTGACCCAGGCGCACATCCACTTTGGCAAGTCGCACATGGCCGGTGGGGTCATGGTGTTCTTTTGCTCAAATTTAGCGACGGCGCCGGCCGGGACTCAGCCGTGTCCGGCAGATGGCGGAACCGTAACCGGGACTCTCACAGCTGCAAACGTACTTGCCATAGCGGGTCAAAATGTGACAGCGGGTGATTTTAATGCGATTACCGAAGCATTGTTGAGCGATACGGCCTACGCAAATGTTCATACCGCAAACTTTCCCGCGGGGGAGATTCGCGGACAAGTCGGTCGGGGCTGGTAATTCTCAAGGGCGCTGACGAGGGACCAGCTGGCAAAAGCTGGTTCCTCCTGCTAAAAGACGCGGGAAATGGCGCGAATCCTTGTGGCAACCGTGCCCGTTATTGGGCACATTGTTCCAATACTGCCGCTCGCACGCGGGTTGATTGCCCGCGGCCATGAAGTTCGCTGGTACAGCGGGCGCAAACACGCGAGCCGAATCGAGGCCACCGGCGCTCGCTTCGTGAACTTCACTCAAGCGCGCGATTATGATGATCTTAAGTTTGATAGCCAATTCCCAGGGCGCTCGGAACTCAAGGGTCTTGATCAACTGCGTTTCGACCTCAAGCGCATATTCATCGATCCTGCGCCGGGTCAATATGCCGATATCGAAGCCATCACCAACGAGTGGCGCCCCGACGTGATCCTTGCCGACCCGGGAATGATGGGCGCCGGGTACGCGCGTGAGAAATTGAACATTCCGCTGGTCATGGTGAGCGTCGTGCCCTGTGTATTGCGCAGCCGCGATACCGCGCCGTTTGGCTTGGGGATGGCGCCGACGAACTCCCGGTTGGGGCGCCTGCGCAACGTGGCCCTGAATCAAATCGTTGAGCATGTTGTGTTTCGCGGTGTGCAACAGCATTGGGTACGTACGCGCGAGAGCCTCGGGCTACCGAAAGGTGAATTTCTATTTGACGCGCCTCGCCGAATCACAAAGTTCCTGTTACCCACCGTTCCCGGGTTTGAGTACCCGCGAACGGACCTGCCGTCCCATGTGGAATTCATCGGCATCCTTCCGACCGGTGCGCCACACGGAGCTGTGCTACCGCCGTGGTTTGGTGAACTCGACGGTTCGAGGCCCGTCGTGCATGTGTCGCAAGGCACGGTTGCCAATGCAAAGCCGGAGCTTATTGGGCCGGCCATCGAAGGCCTTGCCGGTGAGGACGTGCTCGTTGTCGTTTCGACGGGAGGCCGGCCACCCGAAGAACTGGGATTGACGCAGGTGCCGGACAACGTGCGGGTGGCGTCATTTCTGCCGTACCCTGAATTGTTGCCGCGAACTTCGGTGATGGTGACCAACGGGGGTTACGGCGGGGTGCAGATTGCTCTTTCGCATGGCGTGCCCCTCGTAGTCGCCGGCACAACGGAGGATAAACCCGAAGTCGCTGCGCGGGTGGCGTGGAGTGGTGCGGGAATCAACTTGAAAACCTCCACGCCGACGGCGGAAATGGTCAGACATGCCGTTCGCACGATTCTCACCGAACCCGGCTTTCGGTTCCACGCGAAAAGGTTGGCGGCAGAATATACGCAGTACGACGCAGTCGAGCGCGGCGTGGATGCGATCGAACAATTGATTGGCGATCCTAAAAACAGATCGCGCCTTGCTTGAGCTCTATTCACCACGTTGACAACGGCTTCACGGCCTAGCGGAAGCGGACCTGCGTTGCCGCAGCCGCCTGGCTCAGGTGGTGTAATCCCAGCCCATTCGGACCATGGCTCTGACGCAATCGGGCGGCAGATAGCAATTCCACTGCAGGATGTTTTGGACCGAGCGCTTTGCCTCAGCCGCTCGAAGTGGGATGTGGATGGTTTCTTTTCCGTCAGGAGGGCGCCAGTGCCACACCCTTGTGCGCGCGCGGGCTTTTATATTTTTTTTCATAACCCGGATTTCCTTATAGATGCATATAAAGAATTTGGCCGTCCGATTTGGTTGATGGGATTCCTTGAGACAAATTTGTGCTGGAACGGATCAGCATTGTGGATAGGCCGGGATTGAATAGGGGTCAGCGAACTCCCACAGTTGTTGGCGGACAAATCCGACCCCGGCGCGTCCGATGAACCACGACCATTCCTGTACTCGCCGAGGTCGGCTCATATATGAGGAACTCGCCATGATTACGCGCCGAAAGATGTGGCACATGATATGTAGCCTTCCCTTGATCGCGGCGGTCGCCAATCGCGCCGCGGCAGGATCCCCCGCCGCTTCGCTTCCGTCGCCGAGCGGGGGTCCGGGAATGGAAATGCTCACGATCTTTCTGCGTCACGACCAGGCCAAGACGTTGGATGAGATCAACAATCACCTTAAATCCACAGGGTGGTACAAGAATTTTCCGCCCGAGGGTGTCGAAGTGCTGTCCTGGTACGTGATGATGGGCATCGGTCAGGTCGTGACGTTGAAGTTTCCGGCGGAGAGGCTGCGCGATATCAATGCGCTGATCGAGCGCGAGGCGTGGGGCGGTTATCGAACCGAGTTTTACCCGACCTATGACTATCGAGCACTGTATAAGCAAGAGCAATCGAAAAACCCTTGAGGTTGATGGCCAAGGTGGATGCTCAAGCGCGTTTGCGCACGGTTTTGGGCGCGCGCTTGGGTGCGCTCCTCGGCGCACTGCGACCCGATTTGGCGAGGCTTGCCTTGAGCGCTGACATGAGGTCGATCACCTGCGCCTTGGGGCGATCTTCACGCGGCGGCTCCTCGACATCGAGTGAGTGCGTCTCCTTGTTGCGGATTTTTTCCTGCACGCGGCGCTTAAGGTCCGCGCGGTAGGTATCCTTGAACTTGCCGGCGTCGAATTTGCCCTGCATGCTCTGTACCAGCTGCTTCGCCATCGACAGTTCGGCGGAGGTGATCTTGGCCGAGACCTTATACTCGGCCGAGGGCAGCACTTCGTCGGCGAAGCGCAGCGTCAACAGCATCAGCGATGTGCCCTGGGGAGCAATGGCGCAAAGATGCTCCCGCTGGTGCATCACGAAAGTGGCGACCGCGACCTTGTCGGTCGCTTCAAGCGCCTCGCGCAACAGCGTATAGACCTTGTCGCCGCCCTTGGCAGGCGCTAGGTAGTAGGGCTTTTCATAGTACATCGAGGGGATCTGGGCCACATCGCAGAAGGTGTCGATCTGGATGGTCTCGGAGGCCTTTACATTGGCGTGCTTGAAGTCCGCCTCCGCGAGGGCTACGAACTCGCCTTTCTTGTACTCGTAGCCCTTGACGATATGCCCCCAATCCACTTCCTTCCCCGTGATCTTGTTGACGCGGTGAAAACCGATCGGTGCGAAGTCGCGGCTGTCGAGCATATGCAGCGGCAGCGTGTTTTCCCTCGACGCGGTATGCAACTCGACGGGCACGTAGATCAAGCCGAAGGAGATGGCGCCCTTCCATAAAGCTCGCGGCATACAAATCCCTCAGGTGGTCGCCGCGGACCTGGCGGCGGACTCATTACAGCGGTCAGACCAGTGCAAAAAAAGGCGCATCTGAGCCATGTGGTTATCAGCATCCACTGACAGATCGGGTTCCATCTGCCCCTAGGCGCTTTCCTACGTAAGTGGGCGGTGACTTGAGACAGGATTTGCTTACATGCAAGCTCAATATCCTTCAATGTACCTGGTGGCCAGAGACAATACATTTGATCCTAGAATGCTTGCGGACGGGTAGCGTTTGAAGTGGCTGTAGATCAACCGAATGAATCCTTCGACATGCCCTGGATGGAATCGGAATCTTGGGTGAACGCCGTGAATCATTTCTGGTTCGAGGATTTGAGGCCGGTTGACTGGTTCGGAGGCGGTGGGCGAATCGATACGGAAATTCGCGCTCGCTTCGGCGCTCTGCGGGATGATTTGAAGAACAATCCACCACAGGGCGAACACCTCGAATCCGACGGTCTGGTGGCGGCCGTGATCGTCTTCGATCAATTTTCGCGAAACCTGTTTCGCAAGTCCGCCGAAGCCTACGCGACAGATTCTCTGGCGTTGGCGTTCGCCTGTCAGGCTGTGGAGCGCGGTCTGGACGCACCACTGGGGTTGCATCAGCGTCAGTTTCTGTACATGCCTTTCATGCACAGCGAGAATCGGGAAATGCAGGAGCGTTCGGTTGCGCTCTTCCGTCAGCTCGGCGCACCAGATCTGCTCGGTTACGCTGAGCATCACTGCCAGGTCATCGAGCGCTTCGGCCGTTTCCCCCACCGAAACGCGGTCTTAGAGCGCGAGTCGACCATCGACGAAGAGGAATTCCTCCGTCTTGAACCTGAATATCTATAGTTTCGTCGACGCAGCTGCAGACCAGATTGCTGCGTGCGTGCCAGGCTAGGATCGCCGCGGACCTGAAAGATTCCGGCGTTAATCTGTCGCCGGCACCGAGTGATGCTCGTGCGCGATGCGCCAGTTGCCTTCGGCTTTGCGCAGTCCAATGGTCAGCCTGAACAAGAACCCGTCTTTTTCCGGAGGGCCGCTGCCCGTGCTGGAGCCGCATCGCATGATGGCGACGGCGAAGGCGACGTCTGCGCCCGCGGTAATCGTCAGTTCCTCGATGTCAAACGCTTGCGATGGTTTGTGATACTTGAAAAACAAATCCCATGTTTTCTGATATTCGTCCATTCCCCTTGACTGCAGTGGCGGCGGGACGTCGAACATTACGAGGTCCTGGTCATGATGAGCGAGAATGCCGGCCATATCATGCTGCCGCACCGCATCCGCCCACGCCTCGATGAGCGCTTTGATTTGACTATCAGCCGATCCGCTGTGTGGTGCCATGACTCTCGCTCTGTCTGTTTGCCAACCTATCCCTCTACGACGAACCGGGAAGTATAGATACGACAGGCCGAATAGGTTTTCTTTGCCGCCAGCGGCACCGAGGGATGGATCGGGCGCCGCTATTCAACGAGTTCTGCGGCTTGGATTAAGCCGGGATCGTCAGGCACAGTGGAATTGATGCGTGGGCTGACAGGATAGGCTTGCATGCCACCCTTCTTGTAGGGTTCCAGAGTCGCCTTTGCGGCAACTGGGGTTCCTCGCAGCCACGTTTGATAGTCTTTGCGTCGCAAGATTGCGGGCATGCGCCCGTCAGTGTTGGCGATGCGGATCATGAGGTCGTTCGGCGGCACGCAGACGATCGAGCAGCTTTCGATCACATCGTCGTCCTCAGTGACGGATCGATCCCAGATTGCCGCTACACCGAAGACAGAGCGGTCGAGCAAGCGAATGAAGTGGGGTTGTCGGTATCGTTTATTGGTCAGTTGCCAGGCATAGAATCCGGACATGGGCAGAATACAGCGTTGACCTTCAAGCCAGGGGTTGCGGAATAGCGGGGAGTCCATGACTTCACTCATGTCGATGGACAGCGGTGATTCGCCGGCGCGGCCTTCAGCAGATGAGGGTATCAACCCCCAACGCATCGTGGCAGCTTCCGATTGCCCATCGTGCCAGCGGATCGCCGGCACGTATTTCCCCGGGGCCACATTGTATTTTGCCGTGAAGCTCCACCAAGGCCTCGAGGGCATAAATTCCCGCTCGGCGGTGGGCTGGTCCGGCAGTGCGTAGCGCTGACACATGGGTGAACCTTACGCAGGAGCCCTCGTTAAAAATGTGACGCGGCTACGGTTTGAGCTAGACGCACTGCGCCATCCGCGCATTTTGGAGCCTTGCGCGTAGGCGTTTACCTACGCATTCCCGGCCGCTCTGCGCAGTGAGAACACCCTGATTACGCGTAAGCTTGGTCGATTTGCGCCCATGAACATCTCGGCGAAAGCCGTGGAGCAATTCGATTGGCACTCACTTCATTCGAGCTGGGCAGGCTTAAGATTGTCAGTCACGTTCGGGAGGAGCTAGACCTCGCCGGCATCACATCGCAAGCGATCCGATGTGTATCCGGCGGCATTCACACTCCACCGGGCATTGCCAGACTGACGATAGAAGTCGATGGCACGTCGGTCGCTCTGGAATTGAAGGCGTACGAGGTCGAGGACTGTGAGTTGATCGTAGTCGGCGAAACCTGGCACAAAATCGCCGCGCTGATCGGCCGGCTGTCTCGCGAAAATACGTTTCACGCCATCGGCGGGTGACTCCGATACACACGTGCACCGCTATTTTGCAGATTTCCTAAACCAAACGATGACGCATTAAAAGCGTAATCGATTGATTTTTAAGCTCTAGTTGACGAGTCTGCGCCTTCTCTGTTTAATACGCGGCTCGCGCAAGGCCAGGTAGCTCAGTTGGTAGAGCAGCGGACTGAAAATCCGCGTGTCGGGGGTTCAATTCCCTCCCTGGCCACCATTAAATCAATGGCTTACACGCACCGAGCGAACCTCCACTGTGGAATATTCTCACTGGTGTGGAATATTCCGTGACCGGTTTGTCCCGTGGGTTGCCTGTTGACGATTTAGTCCTTCGTTAAACGAGGACAATAGCTCGATGACGAAGACCAAGCGACAACCTCGATGCATCTTGATTGCAGTCCAAACGGTGCCGGTAAGACCACGTTCGCGCGCCGGTACTTACCCGAAAACGCCGGCGTGGTGCACTTCGTAAATGCCGATCTCATAGCGAGCGGCCTGTCCCCCTTGAAACCGGAAATCGCGGCCATCGCGGCTGCCCGAATGGTACTAGGGGAAATAGATCGTCTTGTGGCCGAAAGAGCGGATTTCGCCTTCGAAACAACGCTCAGCGGACTCACCTATGTGCACCGACTTCAGTCTTGGAAGCGTGCCGGCTACCGCATCGACATCGTGTACCTTAAGCTTGGTTCCTCTCGATTGGCATTGCGACGAGTCGCCGCTAGAGTGCGTCAAGGCGGCCACAACGTTCCGCAGGCTGATGTTCTTCGCAGGTTCATAAGAAGCTGGGAAAACTTTCAGCGCGTGTACCGCCCGTTAGCCGACAGCTGGGCTGTGTACGACAATTCGGGCGGTCCACCACGGTTATTGGAGAAAGGTCGATGAAGCCGAAAAAGCGAGCGAAGACCCGCCAGCAGATAAGCTTTGCCGCAGGCGTTGGACGTGCTCTGCGTCGTGCGGCGAAGGATGCTCGCAAGACAGCTCGAATGTACGGCACGCCGCTGTACGTATGGGAAAACGGCAAAGTGGTTGCCAAGAAGCCGTAAAACACGCGCCGGGCTGGAAACTATTGAGAGCGGATGCCATGGCCTTCATCGCACTCTTCCAGCGTGTGGTCGAACCACAGAAATGGCGGGACTTGAGAGCGATTCCAGCTGGCAAACTCGCTCCGATGCTTCGATCAGTGCGCCGATCTCAGGTGCCGAGTAGTGGGTCGTCACATGCTGCGCCTTGTGGCCGAGGAGAAGCTTGCGGTCCTCGAAGCTGACCCCGGCCACCCGGAGACGATGGCCATAGGTGTGCTTGAGGTCGTGCACGCGAATGGACCGAAATCCTGCGGGGCACGGGCACCCGAACACACGTTCATAGCGTGCGGCAGCGCGTCGCCGCGCGCCCTTCCAGCCCGAGTTGTAGATGTGCGTCACGGGACTGCCTTCGCGGGTGAAGACGAACTCAGAGTGCCTGCCCCGGCAACTCTCGATCACGGATCGCGCAATCCGATTGAGCACGACGTAGCGGTCGAGCCCGTTTTTCACGTAGTCGGGTGGAATGACGAAGATTGAGGTGCGCAGCTCCGGAACTACCACCTCCCACTGCCAGCGGAGGTTGATAACCTCCTGTTCGCGCATCCCGGTGTTGACCTTGAACAGCGCCATCGAGACCAGATGTCCTTCGAGCTCAGAGAACAGCAAGCGTTGCTCTGGCACCGACAGCGGGTAGGGTGGGCGCCGATGTAGATGACGCTGCATCTGAATGAGGGGTGCCACCGGCAGCCAGGGCCGATCTGTTTCGTCGCGCCATAGGCGCGACGCTAGAATCAGAATGTGTCGCACCACGGCAAGGTCCCGGTTAATGGTCCCCGCGCTGCGGCCATTCTCGAGCCGTGATCGGATGTACGGTGCCAGCGTGTCGTGATGCACTCGTTGCAAGGATAACGAGCCAATGAAAGGATCGAGCACCGCAAGCGCTCGCTGATCGCGCTCGAGACTGCGTTTGTGCTGATTTTCCGCAAGGGATCCGACGATCGCATCCTTGGAGCACCAGGAAAACATTCATTTCCATTGCGAAGGCGTTGATATGGCGCCTGGATCGGTCCGTTTCCAATTGGTCGGCGGCAAGCGTCGATCACTGAGCCCGCGGGTGGGTGACGCTA
>DATHKV010000201.1:0-17527 GCA_035488895.1 Steroidobacteraceae bacterium | reverse complement strand
AGCGGACTGCGGCGATATCGCGATGGCAAGTTCGTGCCTTTGGGGATACCGGAAGGTCTGCAAGGCAACGTGACATGGAGCATCACGCCGCGCGCTGCCGGCGGCATTTGGATCGCCACCGACGCCGGCCTAAGCAGCTATGTCGGAGGCGTGGTTCAGCACATTAGGCCACCGAAGGGTTTTGAGACCGCTCGCGCGCGGGCGTTAGTCGAGGATCGGAAAGGTGTCCTGTGGGTCGGAACATACGGCGCCGGAATGTACTCGCGCGACGGCGGTCGCATGACGGTATTCAACCGCCAGAATGGTCTTTCCAGCGATACGGTTTGGGAACTTGCTGAAGATCGCGAGGAGCGCATTTGGGTTGGCACCGAAGTCGGTCTCGATGTCATCGACAAGGGGAAAGTCACTTCGATGCAGGCCATGCTCGGAGTATCGGGCCCTACAATGGTTCGCCTCATCCACCAAGACCAGGCCGGCAAGATGTGGGTGGCGACAGACACGCACGGACTCTTTTTGATCGATGCGCACCACGTGCAGCGCTTAGGGGTCGCGGACGGCCTGCCGAGCGCGCAAGTCAGCGCGATTTACGAGGATGAGCGCGGCGTCATCTGGCTCGGCACGACGGGAGGCCTCGCGGTGTGGCGCGACGGCAGAATCACGTCGCTCGCTGCATCGGGAGGGACGCTCGGCCAGACGATCTTGGAAGTGATCGAGGACCAGCAGCATCGCATATGGCTGACATCGAACAAGGGACTGACGTCCGTTCCGCGCGCGGACCTGGACGCGCGTGCACGCGGCGAATCGCTGGTTCTGGATGTTCAGAGCTATGATGTTTCGGACGGCCTGCGCAGCGCTGAATTCGACGGCGGCAATGGTTCGGCGGGTTGCCGAACCCCGGATGGCCGACTCTGGTTCCCCAGTATTCGGGGTATCGTCGCGGTGGACCCGGCGCATATTCGGAGGAACACGCTTCCCCCACGGGTACAGATCGAACAAGTAATTGTCGACGCTTCACCGCTGCAGCTCATACCGGGTGTCGAGGTGGGTCCCGGCCGTCACCAATGGGAATTCCATTACGCTGCGTTGAGTCTGCTTGCCGGACCGCGCTCGAGCTTCCGCTACCGCCTCGAAGGATTCGATGAGCGCTGGGTGGATGCCGGCAATCGCCGCACCGCCTACTACACCGGCATCCCGCCGGGGAACTACACGTTTCGCGTCATCGCCAGCAACAATGATGGCGTTTGGAACGACTCGGGAGCGAGCTTTCACTTCACGCTCAAACCGCACTTCTATGAGACCGTTTGGTTCGTTCTCCTATGCATCCTCACCATCCTGGTCGCCGCGGGCGCATGTTATCGCTGGCGAGTGGGACGCCTCAGGCATCTCGCCGCCGCTCTCAGCGAGCAAGTGGCGTTGCGCACGCGCGATCTTGAGTTGGCCAATGCCGAACTGCTGCAGGCCAAGGAGCGGGCCGAGTTCGCGGTGCAGGCAAAGTCGCAGTTCCTCGCCAACATGAGCCACGAAATTCGTACGCCGATGAACGGCGTCATCGGCATGACGGAATTGCTGCTGGATACCCATCTGGACCGCGCACAGCGCGATCAAACGGAGACGATTCACGCCAGCGCCCTGGGTCTGCTCACGATTATCAACGACATCCTCGATTTCTCGAAGATCGAAGCCGGCAAGCTGGACCTGGAGCGGATCGACATGGATTTGCGCAACATCGTGGACGATGTCGCGCGCCTGCTGGCGATCCAAGCCCATGCCAAGGGACTCGAGTTGATCACCAACGTCGACCCTCTTATGCCCGAGCAGCTGGTTGGCGATCCGGGGCGCGTCCGTCAGGTGCTGCTGAATCTTGGCAGCAACGCGATCAAATTCACGCGCGATGGTGAGGTGTCGATCGGCGTCAAGCTCGTCTCCATCGATGCCCTCGGCACGACAATCCGCTGCGAGGTGCGCGATACCGGCATGGGGATTCCGGCAGCCCGTATCGAATCCTTGTTTCAGCCGTTTTCACAGCTTGACGCTTCGACGACGCGACACTACGGCGGTACGGGGCTCGGTCTGTCGATCGTGCGTCGACTGGTCGCGCTGATGGGCGGCGACTCCGGCGTCGACAGCACTGAAGGGGTCGGATCGGTGTTTTGGTTTACGGCCCGATTCGGAATTTCGAGCCGCAAGCCGGAAACCCGTCGCTTCAACCCCGAGCCGCTGAGAAATCGGCACGTACTGGTCGTCGATGACAATGCCACGAACCGCGAGGTGCTGAACCGGCAACTGACGCTGCTCGGCATGAGTTCAATTTGCGTCGACAACGCCGCCGACGCCCTACAGGCCCTTGAGGTCAGCATCAACGGCGGCAGGCAATTCGATCTCGCGGTGCTCGACTATATGATGCCGGACTGCGACGGGTTTGAGCTCGGCCGGCGAATTGCAAACGACGAGCGGCTCAAGGCGACCCGGCTGGTACTGCTGACCTCCGCCCAGGCAATCCGCGGTGCCGAGGATTTTGCCGCGCTGGGATTTGCGGCTTATCTGCTCAAGCCGGTGTCGCAGCGCGACTTGCGTGAATGCTTGAGCTACGTCATGTCGGTGGAGGGTGCGAAATGGCATGAGCGCACGCAACCCATTGTGGTTGCCGGACGGATCCGGGAAATGCTCGGCCATCAGCGCGTCCTGTTGGCCGAAGATAATTTGGTGAACCAGAAAGTGGCGCTCCAAACTCTGGAAAAGATCGGCTATGACGTTGACGTTGCGAGCAATGGCGCCGAGGCTATTAGCGCGTGGGAGACCGGCCGATATCACATCATCCTCATGGACTGCCAAATGCCGGTGATGGATGGGTATCAGGCGACGCGGGAAATTCGCCTGCGCGAGCGCGGCGCAAGCCGCATTCCCATCATCGCGCTGACGGCTGACGCCATGCAAGGCACCGAACAACAGTGCCGCGAAGCTGGAATGGATGACTACCTGACCAAGCCGCTCGATCGCAAGCGGCTGAGCGAGACCATTGAGCGGCATCTCGCCTCCGCAGCTCCTCGATCCTCCGTCGCAGAGAGTCCCCAGTCCCCGCCGCCGCCTCTTGGCGGTGCGGACTCTGCGGTTGATTGGCAGAGTTTTATGAACGTGACCGACGGTGACCAGAGCTTTGCACAGGAATTGGTGCAAGTGTTCATAGACTCCGGCGACGCGTCGTTGCTGGAGATCCGCGCCGCCCTGGGGCGCGGCGATTTGGCGGCAATTGGCTCTGCGGCGCATTCCTTCAAAGGCTCGAGCGCGAGCATTCACGCCAGGTCGGCCAGTATGGCTGCCGCCCGGCTGGAAGCGGCTGCGCGCGCCGGGGCCGTCGATCAAATATCGGCACTGGAAGAGCAGTTGCGTCACGAACTCGCGCGGGTCATGGAGTTCTTGCGTGCACGTCAGGCCTAACGGCAGGTCTGACCATCAAGCGCAAAGCAAACGGGCTCGACCGGCATTGAGGCCGATCGAGCCGTCGCTTAAAGTCTAGCCGGCTTACTGTGACTTGGCAGCCTTCGCTCGGTCCTTCACCGTTTGCAGGTGAGCGTTCGCTGCGTCCTTGCACTGCTTCTGAGCGTCTCCCTCCAAGGCCTCGCACTTGGCGAGAGCAACTTTGGTTGCGCCCTCGGTTTCCGTAACAGCAGCGTCGGCCACCGCTGCCACACTCTTATCCGCGGCCTTTGCCGCAGCGTCTGCTTTCTCCTTCGCAAGATCCTCCGCGGCCTTTACCTCTGTTTGCTTCCTTGCTTCGTCAGCCTTGGCGTTGTTCTCAGCCGCCTCGGTGGTTGCTTTGGCCACATCAGCCTGAACTTTATCGGGCGATTCGGCTTTGTTGCAGGCCGACATTCCCATCGTCGCGCTGACCAGCAGCGCACACAAAATCGCATACTTCATTCGAATCTCCCCCATACCGCGGCATGTTGCCGCATCGTTGTGCAACGATACGCCCGACCTTACGTGCGCCCTCATTCCCTTCCCCGCCTCCGTACGTAGGATGTGTCTTACGTATTCGTGTAAGCGGTCAGTATCTCGCGGGCATGACCCTAGCGGATGAGGTGCCATTCCGTTTGACGCCCGGCCAGGTAGCGCACACCCTTGCCATCGAACAGCGCGCCCTGTTCCAGCATGATCTGCACGCGCTGCCCGCCCCACTCCGGGAGCGACACCGCAACGTTGCCCTCAATTGCGTAGACAGTGTCCCGATGCAGCGGGTAGTCCCCCGTTCCCGGCGTCGGACCCTGGTTGTCCCACATGCCGATCGTCGGCCCCAACGCATGTCCGAAGAATCCCAGCGGATGGCTGTAGGTGCTACAGACAAGGCCCGCTGCCGCGCAACCCTTGATCGTTGCCGCGAGGATTTCGTTGCCGGAACGCCCTTCGTGAAACGAGCCGGTCAGGATGTCCTGCCAGCGATTGCCGCCGGCCAGCGCCGCCTTGAGCCCCGGCGGTACGCCCTCTTCGTCAGCCCTGAGCACATAGCCCATCTCCTGGGTGTCGGTGCACAGCTTCAGGTAGCAAAATCCGACATCCGTGTGCAGAACATCGCCCGCCTCGATCCGTCCCTCATCGCCGCAATGCCCGCCCGAGCCTCCGACGGGACAGGGCTGACCGGCACGCTGACGATCCACCGTGGCCATGAACCATGGGCGCAATCCGAGCGACTCGAAGCGCTCGCGGATGTACCAGGCAACTTCGTCGGTCGTCGTGACGCCGGGCGTGATCACGCGGCTGCTGAATGCCTCGGCGATGACGCCGCGCGCAATGCTGTTGATGTGCGGATACAGGGCCTGCTCCGCCGGTGTGCGCGTTTCGATCCAACGCACGACCAGCGCTTCGGCGGACACGAGACGATTGGCATATCCCGGCGGGAGCACCTCGACCAATCGTTCGTGCAACGCATGGGTCAAGCCGTCCGCGGCCGGCCAGGTGCGGGAGACATTGATCCCGATCCGTTTGGGGTCGCGGCCGGCGATCAGGGCACCCAGCGCTTTCCACTGCGCGTCGAGATCGCCGCCCGACCACGCCGATTTATAGGGACCGCCGAGCGGGTAGCGATTGACAGCGAGGCGCTCGACCGTGCCATCCGCCGCGCGACTGAACACCAGCATCGTCGTGCGCCGCGCCGCGAAACTCGGCTGCGGCACAAGCGTGAAATACACGGGGTCTTCGGCGTACTCGCGGTTGAGGACAACCCACATGTCCAGTCCCGCCTCGCTCATCAGTGCCGGCAGCAGATGCTCCAGGCGCTCGGTCAAGATGCGGTTCTCGGGCTCGACGCGTTCGTGCGACGGCAGCACTGCGTAGCCGGCGGCACTGTCGATGCGCCGTCCCTGCGAAGGCTCCGGCGAGGCTGGGGGCGTCACTGCAACGGCGGCACTCACGAGCAGCAGCGCTCCCAGCACCGCACCACCGAACTGTAAGAACGCGCGCAAATATTGCGCGAGCAGGCGAATCGTCATGCTCAAACCCCGTCGCTTATTGCTGACCGTGGACGGTATCGAGCATAGTGTATTTTGGAAACGCGGCTCACCCCAGGGACACTGTGAAATCCGAATATCTTGTAAAACTTGCATGAGGAGCTGACATACGCGTGCACGCAGTGCCACCTGATATTTTGTATATAGGCGCAAAAATATCCCTGCGGTTCGATTCGAGGGATACCATACAGAGAGACTCTCTGCATGGACCGTCTATTCTGATCTCGATTACTGCCGATCAGGGGAATACGAGATGAACAATCTTAAAAGATTCACGCTTGCCATAGCCTGCGCGCTTATCGGCCTCACAGGCTGCAACAATGGCGACGACGACGGCCCGCCAATCCTGTTCACCACGCAGATACAGAGCGACCCCGGCTTCGACGGAGACATTGAACAAACCTCATCGACTTCATTCACGATAACCCAGGGAATGTCTCCCACGGTGCAAAGTGTGTTTGCCGGCATCGATCCGGTAGCCCGCACGGAATTCAGGACGTTCTTGGATTTTCCCCTGACCGGTGGGGGTGGTGTCCCGGGAAACGCAATCATTGATTCTGCGTTCCTCGATGTCTATATCAACAGTCTCCAACCAAGTGTCGGCGACATTCCCATTCTGATCGACCTCGTATCCTTCCAACCACCGACACTGATCGACACTGATTTCGACCGTGGCGCCCAGCCGGCTCTGGCATCCGTAGCACTCCAGTTCTTTCAGACAGACGTCGGCACCAATGTCTCCATTGACGTAACTCCGTTGATGGTAGCGGCGCAGAATATGGGATTGCTCGACTTCCAAGTGCGCATCATGCAGGACTTAGGACCGGGCATTCCGATACTGCTTGAAATCAACGACACGACGGGAGTAGATCGAGGTTCATTCGCGCCGCTGCTAACCGTCAATTATTTCTAGATTCGACGTGTCCACCCAGGTGTGACCGCAACGGCCGCGGCTGTTAAGATTGCAGGAGGAATCGCACCAAAAAGGGGAGCCACTGTGATCCGCAAACTCAAATATGCCGTCGGCTTGTGCGCATTGATCTCGTCTGTCGCCAATGCCACAACTGTCTCGGTACCGGAAAAATCGCAGCCCGAGAGCATTACAGTGGCTCCCAATGGCGATCTCATCCTCGGCAGTGCGGGAAGCGCGAAAATCTACCGCGCGAAGAAGGGCTCCGAGAAGGCCGATGTCTTCATCGACGTCAGCGCCGATGGCGCCGGAACTTTCCTTGGCGTGCTGGCCGACGCGTCCAGCAATACGCTCTGGGCCTGCCAAATCTACACGAGTCCGCCCGGCAGCGGCCCCCGCACCGCGTTGCGTGGCTTTGACCTGAAAACAGGCGCCGCCAAGTTTCGCTGGGAACTCCCCGGCGAGAAGACCCTGTGCAACGACTTCGTGGTCGGGCCGGACAAGGCGCTCTACCTCAGCGACACATTCGGCGCGAAGATCTGGCGCCTCAAGCCCGGTGCAGCGGTACCGGAGGTGTTTAGTGATGATCGCAGCCTGTACGGCATTGACGGCATCACCTTCATTGGCGATACGCTTTATGAGAACAACGTGATCTTCAACAAACTCTATCGGGTTCCGGTGGATGCCGGCGGCAAAGCAGGCAAACCAGTGGACATCTGGATGGACAAACCCGTCAAGGGGCCGGACGGAATGCGCGCCGCCAACGGCAAGCTGTTTCTCACCGAGAATGGCGCGGGCAAAGTCGATATGGTTACGATCAACGGCGATGCCGCCACTATCACGGTGCTTCAGGACGGCCTGGCGACGCCCACCGCGATCGAACCTACTGCCGATACGCTCTGGTACGGTGAGCGCTCTGCCGATCGCGCGCGTTCGATGCCGTTGCCGAAATAGGGATCCACGTATGCGCCTGGAACTGCTTTTCCAGCGGCGGGTCGGTGACATTGGCCGTGTAGTTGGTGATCGTCGATGCGGCAACCACGGCAATCACCTCGAGCAAATGATCCATACCGAAGCCTGCGGCCAGGAACTGCTCAGCGACCTGCTCATCGATCCGCCCACGCGATTCGATCAGGGTGCGCGCCAGAGTCGAGAGTGCGCCGAGTTTCCCATCCTTGGGCGAACGGCCGGCGCGGATCGCCTCAACATCGGCTGGAGACACGCCCTCCTTGAGAGCGAGTGCGGAATGAAAGGCCACGGCCCAGTTGGCCGCGTTTGTGACCGCATTTGTGAGGAGCAGGATCTGGATCTGCGCCTCGGAGAAGCTTCCGCCATGAACCCGGCCGAAAAGTCCGACGAGGCTGTTGATCAGCACGGGCGAAGTTCCCATGGTGCCGGCAACGTTGGGGATCATGCCAAAGGCCAACTGCAAGTCCCGCAGTCCGGGCTTTGAGGCCTCCGGGGCGGAATCGATCGTGAGGAGTGGAAAGCGTTTCATTTGCTCTATCCTTTCGTAGGAGTATTGAACACCGATTGCTCAACATGGAGCGCAATGTAAAGGCGATTGTCCTGGCCTGATTGCCAAAAACCCCTCGCTTTTCGCCAATCTAGTTTCGGTAGATCGAGTGAACTCTCGTTCGAAGGTTAGAGGTGGACAAGGTCAATCAACCCGGGCAGGATTGGCGGGAATGCCAAAGCCCCCTCGGTTCTCGCCAAGCTCCGTTCGCGTAGTCGAATTGCTCGCCTTTCCGTTGGTGCAATTGCTGGACGTCACCGGACCGTTTCAGGTATTCGCCTCCGCCAACGACCTCGTACTCGAAGCGGGAGGACGGCCGCCCTACGACCTTCAGGTCGTGGCGCAAAGCGGTGCGCAGGTGACGGCTTCAGCCGGACTCAAACTGTCGACCCGTCCGCTCCCGTTCGCCGGTGCTGCGGTGGACACATTGATGGTGGCGGGCGGTCAAGGCGTCGAAGCGGCAGCGGCGGATCCCGTGATCATCGAGTGGCTGCAGAGGCGAGCAAAGCGGGCGCGGCGCATCGCCTCTGTTTGCACCGGGGCATTTCTGCTGGCGGCGTCCGGTCTGCTCGATGGGCGCAGAGCCGCCACCCATTGGTCGTATTGTGCCGAGCTTGCCCGCCGTTTCCCCAAGGTGCGTGTTGAATCCGATCCAATCTTTGTGCGCGACGGATCGGTCTGGAGTTCGGCTGGAGTGACGGCCGGCATCGATCTTGCCCTTGCGCTCGTGGAGGAGGACTTGGGTCCTGCGCTCGCACTGGCCGTGGCCAGATACCTGGTTGTTTTCATGAAGCGTCCAGGTGGGCAAGCGCAGTTCAGCACCGCGCTATCGCTGCAGGCGGCAGACGATGAGTTTGGCGCGTTGCACGAATGGATTAGCAATCACCTGGCCGATGATCTACCGCTTCCCGTATTGGCCGATCGAGCAGGAATGAGTGAGCGCAGTTTCAGTCGCCACTATGCCGAGGCAACAGGGCTGACCCCAGCCCGCGCCATTGAGCGCCTGCGTGTCGAGGCGGCGCGGCGGCTGTTATCTGAATCCGGACTACCAGCGAAGCGAATATCTCAGCGTTGCGGTTTCGGCTCGGAAGAAACGATGCGCCGCAGCTTCCTGCGGCTCCTGGCGGTGACTCCGCAGGATTATCGCTCTCGGTTCAGGGCATGAAATGTGCTCAGACACCTACTCCGCGATTCCCAGCTGCCGAAGAATAAACGCGTATTCGAGCGCGGTATCATGGTAACGCTGGAAACGCCCCGACTTGCCTCCATGGCCGCCGGCCATGTTGACGCTGAATACCAGCGGCTCATGATCTGTCTTCGTCGCACGCAACCTGGCTACCCACTTGGTCGGTTCATAATATTGAACTTGCGAGTCCCACAGGCTGGTCAGTACCAACATCGCGGGATAATGCTGCGCCGTCACATTGTCATACGGTGAGTAGGACAAGATGTAATCGTAGTATTTCTTCTCTTTCGGATTCCCCCACTGATCGAATTCGTTGCTCGTCAACGGAATGCTCTCATCCAACATGGTGGTGACCGCGTCCACAAAGGGAACATAGGCGATGATGCCCCGGTAGTCCTGGGGCGCCATGTTGGACACTGCGCCGACGAGCAATCCCCCGGCACTGCCGCCGGACGCGAACACCTTGTCCTTGGCCACATATTTGAGTGCGACCAGACGCTCCGTGACATCAATGAAGTCCGTGAACGAGTTCTTCTTGTTGAGCAGCCTGCCGTCCTCGAACCACGCGCGACCGAGTTCCTGACCGCCACGAACATGGGCGATCGCGACAATAAATCCGCGATCGAGAAGACTGACCCAGTTGGACCGGAAATCCGGATCGGTCGAATACCCGTAAGACCCATAGCCGTACTGGTAGAGCGGCGCCGACCCATCGAGGCGCGCGTTCTTTCGCATGACCACTGATACAGGAATCCTTTTGCCATCCCGCGCGGGGACCCATAGGAATTCCGTGCGGTAGTTCGCCGCGTGGAATCCACCCAACACCGCTTCGGTCTTTTTGAGATGTTTTTTGTCGGACCCCATATCGTAGTCATAGGTCGTGCGTGGGGTCTTGAGTGAGCTGAACACGTAACGCACGGTTGAATTGTTGAGTCCGGGTGTATGCACCAGCGACGCGGCGTAACTTGGCTCCTCCGAAGCGATGAGGGTGTCTTTCCCCGGGGCCCAAGTCTTCACCCGCATCTTGAGCAGGCCGCCGGAGCGTTCGTTAATTGCCAGGTACTGTTTGGAGACCTCAAAGTCCTCGATGTATGTATCGTCCGCTGCGGGAATCACGTTGACCCAGGTCTGCTTATCGGCACTCGTCGCAATCGGTGCGCGGACGATGCGAAAATTAGGTGCGCGCCAGTTCGTACGAATGATGAAATTCTGACCTAGGTGGTCGACCTCGTACTCAAGGTCGGCTTCCCGCGGCAGCACTGGCATGAACCGCAACTTAAGATCCGCCGCATCCGCGTAACGCACCTCGGTCTGCTGAGTGCTCCTCAGGTCAATAAACAGGAACTTCTCGGAACGGCTCTTGCGCACGCCCATGTAGTAGCTGTGATCCTTCTCCTCATAGACCAGCGGGTCGGGCTGTGCGGCGCCCAATGGGTGTTTGCGCACCCGCACCGACAGCAGCGTCACCGGATCCTTCTCGACGTACACCAGGGTGCGATTATCGGCCGCCCAGACAAACTCCGGCTGCACATTCTCGATCCGGTCGCTCAAGGTCTCCCCGGTCTTGAGGTTCTTGATGTGCAGCGTGTATTGACGCCGTCCCACATCGTCTTCCGTGTACGCAAGCAACTCACCGTTCGGGCTAACCTCGGTGGCTCCGATCTGAAAGAAGCTGTGGCCCTGCGCCATGGCATTGCCATCGAGCAGCACTTCCTCCGGCGCCGTCATCGCCCCTTTGCGTCGCGCGTACACCGCGTAGTCGAGGCCGGGCACAAAACGCGAGTAGTAGAAATATTCCCTGTCCAGCACCGGCACCGAGGCATCGTCCGGTTTCAGGCGTGCGACCAATTCGTCATAGAGTTTTTGCGTCAATTGGGCACTTGGAGCCATGTACGCATCGCGGTACGCGTTTTCCGCTTCTAGATAGCCCAGCACGTCCTTGGATTTTCGCGTGTCATCGCGCAACCAATAGTAGTCATCGCGTCGGTTGCCGTTCGGCGACACCACGTCAAACGGACGGCGCTCCGCGACCGGCGGCGCCGGAGCCTGCGCGGGCGCCACTTCAACCGCGGAGGCGGCAACTGCACCCAAGCCAACGACCACCCACACGGCAAGCGCAGACTTATTCATGAAGCTGTATCCCCTTAAAAGTACCGACCCTAGCTGGTTATGAGGGAATGATAGCCCCAACCAGGCCAGGCAAGGGCACCTGCGAGCGTATCAAGGCCGTACGCGCAGCACCCCGGAGTATTACGCGACGCGCAAATCCACCTGACAAGTTTGCGCTCGAAGGCTTCTCCGAATCGCTGGCGAAGGAAGTCGCGCCGTTCGGGATTTAAGTGACCATTGTCGAGCCCGGCCCGTTCCGCACGAACTTCCTCACCGCACAATCATTGCGGTTTGGCGACAACGCCGTGCCGGACTACGATGATCGCCGAGCGCAGTTGCGCGCGGGCTTGGAGGAACGCGACGGATCAACTACGACGACGCTGTCGTTCCTCGCTTCTGAACGGTGCGAGCGCCCCCCGCGGATCTCACCTGAATCGAGGATTGCCGTCGGCGAGAGCGGCAGAATCACGAGAGTCTTTTTTGATTGGCGTGCGTGATTGGTGCTTTGCACACTGTGTTGCATCGCAGTGATGTGCCCTCTTCCCATGCTGCTGTGATCCTTGCAGCTGCGAAACAAACGGCGCATTGTCAGCCGCGCCAATGGATGGCGGGCGTTGGACCGCCATCCCGTTAGAACGACATCATCAAGAATGCGACTACGGGGAGAAGACCATGCGAACACTCTTGGGAACACTCGTTTTAGGAATCGTTATTGCCGTCGTGGGTCCAGTGGCCCTCGCGGCCAAAGCACCGATGGATGAAATAGCCAATTGGAACCGGATGCTGTTCCGGATGGGGCTTATCGGCGGCACTTCGCCGGTGGTCATCACGCGCGTCGCGGCGATCGTGCAGGGCGCAGTGTTTGATGCCGTGAACGGTATCGAGCCTCGCTACGCGCCGGTTCACGTTCCACCTGCTGCACCCGCCGGTGCATCGCAAGAGGCGGCGGCCGTGCAAGCTGCCTACGTGACCCTCCTTGCACTGTACCCGGCACAGAAAAGCCAGCTCGATGCAAGGCTCGCTGTGTCGCTCGCATCCATCGGCACTCGTGAGAGTAGCACCGCAATCGCAAGCGGGGTCGCTTGGGGCCAATCAGTCGCCAACGCCATTTTAACGTGGCGAAGCACCGACGGCTTTGCGCCGGCGCCTCCGCCTTTCTTAGGCGGGACAGGTGTCGGTGAGTGGCGTCCCACCCCACCGGCATTCGCACCGGGTGCTTCGCCGCAGTTCGCCTACATGACCCCGTGGGTCATCAGCGCGCCAGGACAATTTCGCCCGGCGGGTCCACCGGCATTGACGAGCGCTCGATATACAGAGAATTTCAATGAAACGAGGATCATGGGCAGCCTGACGAGCGCGACGCGTACCCCGGATCAAACCATCTACGCCTGGTTCTGGGCCTCGAGCACCGCAAGTTATCTCTGGAACCATGTGGCGCTCTCTCTCATGGAGCGGGAGCGAGATTCAAGCGAGGATGAGGGGCGGCATGGTCGGCACCACACCTCGACGCTGGAAAACGCCCGGTTGTTGGCGCTGTTGAATTTGGCCATTGCGGACGCGGCCATTGGGTGTTGGGAAGCGAAGTATACGTATGTCTTTTGGCGTCCGGTTACCGCAATCCCCCTGGCTGATACGGACGGCAATCCCGCAACCGCCGCGGACTCCACCTGGACGCCGATGTTTGCGACGCCCGCGCATCCCGAATATCCCTCCGGCCATTCGTGCGTCAGCGGCGCCGCAGGCGGTGTGCTCGCACACTATTTTGGCGAAAGGACACATTTCCGCGTGACCTCGGATGTGGTGCCCGGCGTAGTTCGATCCTTTGACAGTTTTTCAAAAGCGCTCGATGAAGTGCAGAATGCTCGAATCTTTGCCGGCATTCACTTTCGCTCTGCTACTCGCGATGGCCAAAATCTCGGCGAGTCGGTCGCTGAGTACGTCCTTGAAAACGCCTTGCAGCCGACAGGTAGAAGGCATTGACGGAGCGCGTGCGACAACTGGGGACGGTCGCTGCGTTGCGCATGACGATCGCCACGTTGGCGCCGAAAGGCCTTCTCGGCGCCAATGGCGAGCACCGGCATCGCCAGCTTCGTCTCCATCGCCTTGAGGTTGTCGGCCTCGTCCTTCTCGCCGATCGCGAGGAACTGAGCGAACGCGGAATGCATCGCGCCGGGCGTGGCGTAGATCGCGGCGTAGTGACGGCGGGTCGCTTCATCGATCTTCGACGTGTCGCCGGCGAACTCGTTCCAGAAGCGGTCGAGGTAAATGCGCTCGCGGCCGGCGACCAGCCGCTCGGCGTCCGGGCCGCCGAAGTTGAAGTGCCACAACGCGGGCAGGCGCACGATCTGGTTCCACGGCGGGATGCCGGGTATAGGCGAGTCCATCACGATCAGGCGGGTTGTCTTGTCCGGATAGCGCGACGCGTAGGCATACGCAACCATCGTGCCGATGTCGTGGGCCACGATGTCGGCGCGGTCGATGCCGAGCTTGTCGAGGACGGCGCGGATGTCGCCGGCCTGCGTCCACTTGTCGTAGCCGCCGGCGGGGTGCGAGGACAGGCCCATGCCGCGCAAATCAGGCACGACGACGGTGTGGTCCTTCTCGAGCTTGGCGGCCATCGGCGACCACATGTCGCCGGTGTTGCCGAAGCCGTGAATCAGCACGACCGCGGGCCCGTGGCCGCCGACGCGGACGTTGATCGTCGCGTCGGCGTTCACCACCTTCGAGCTGCGGAAGTCGGCCGGGAAAGGTGTTGGCGCGGCGTGCGCCGACAGGGCGCCCAGCGCCAGGCAGGCGGCGAGGCCGGCCGCGACTCGGCTGAAGAAGCGCAAGAACGTGGACAAAACGGTGGTAGACATCCTCGGTTCCTTGGGTGGGACGGGCATCCCGGATTCGAGAACGTTCGCCGGATGCCGTGAGGCGAGTCTCTGCCTTCATCGGAGCTGAAACAATGATACAAAGGTGTTGGTTATCACGCGCCCATCGGTAGCCTATAAAGTACGGCGTTTCGTTAAGCGACCCCGCGATGACTTGATACCGCTCAGGATGAGGTCGATTCCTGCGAGAAAATCCCTCCGATCATCGTGATCGCGTATCTGTTGGGCTACGCTGCGTGCGAACGGATACTTCTGCGGATCGAGCTGCGACCATGCGGTCGACACCGCCTCCAGGAAATCGGATCGATCGAGGCCCCGCGTCCGAGCGAGCTGCCCGTTGGCCGCGTTTTGCCTGCTAACGCCGAGGATGTAAGCCATCAAGGCGCCGACCGATGCCCACTGCTGCTCGTCCGGTACGCCAAGGGCGCGAATCTGCCGGCCTATAGGTTCGAGAATGCGCACGATGGGCGACAGCCCCGGCGTGCTCGTGAGCGCCGAGCCCACCCATGGATGCTCGTCGATCACGTCAAACAAGCCCAGCGCGACTGCGCGAATCGTTGTCTCCGGTGTCGTAACGACGGTCTGGTTCATCGTACGCGCGACGACGGCGTCGCAGGCGGCGGCCAGCAGGTCACTCTTGTTGGCGATGTGCCAGTAAATAGCACCAGGCCCGGTGGCGAGCCGTTCGGACAACGCGCGGAAGGTCAGACCGCTCTCTCCACTGCTGTCCAATAGCTCGATCGACGCTTCAATGATGCGGTCTCGTGAGAGGGATTCCTGCCGTCGTTGAGTTCCATGGGCTTTTTTGGCCATGCCTCATCTTGACATAAATGGAACGCCGTTCCAAGATGGTGGAATCACGTTCCATAGATGTCCGCGGAGTTGCAAGTGACGGCCGCCAACATGGACCAACCACTTATGAATAACGACCCAAATCGACAGACCTACGACGTCATCATTTCCGGGGCCGGGCCAGTGGGACTTTTTCTTGCTTGTGAACTGGCCCTGGCCAAGTGTTCAGTCCTGATACTGGAAAAGGCGGAGAAGCCGCACTCGCCATTGAAGCAACTTCCGTTCGGGATAAGGGGGCTTTCTGCGCTTTCTGTTGAAGCGCTCTACCGCCGCGGGCTGTTGGAGGAACTCGAGGTACCAAAACGCCTGAAGGATCCCCATTCAAATGCCGTACAGGGGCCGCGTCGTCAGGCGGGACACTTCGCCGGGATTCCATTTCATTCCGGCAATATCGACATCTCGCAGTGGAAGTATCGACTGCCAAGCTCCACCGACACCAGCTTGATCTCTGAAATGCAGGAGCTTGAAACGGTGCTAGCCCGCCGCGCAGAAGCGTTGGGTGTAGAGATAAAGCGCGGGCTCTCCATCACTGACTTCCACCAGACCGACGACGGAGTCACTGTTGCGTCAGGTGATGATTGCTTTCAAGGCAAATGGCTCGTGGGTTGCGATGGAAGCCGGAGCGTTGTTCGCAAGCTCGGCGGTTTTGAATTCGCCGGCACGGAGCCAGAATTTACCGGCTACTCTGCTCACGTTGATATTGTCGACCCGGAAAAGCTCAATCTTGGCCGAAACCTGACATCAAGAGGAATGTACCTGCAGTCGCAGCCGGGCTTCCTGGTAATACAAGACTTTGATGGCGGAGCATTTCATAGTGCAGACAAACCAATCACGCTCGAACGCGTGCAGGAGGTGTTACGGCGCATCTCGAACACTGACGTCACTATCAGCGCTCTGCATATCGCAACCACGTGGACTGACCGAGCACGACAGGCCACAGCCTACCGCAACGGACGAGCCCTTTTGGCCGGCGACGCCGCGCACATTCACGCACCATTGGGAGGCCAGGGACTTAACCTTGGGCTGGGCGATGCCATGAACCTCGGCTGGAAGCTCGCCGACACCATCCGGGAGAAGGCTCCGGAAGGCTTGCTGGATAGTTATCAAACTGAGCGGTACCCACTTGGTGCGCAGGCTCTGGATTGGTCACGCGCCCAGGTTTTAGTCATGAGACCAGACTCAAATGCGCGTGCGCTGAACGCAATACTCCGCGACCTGATGGATACACGCGATGGTGCCACCTATTTTGCGGGACGGGTGTGGGGTGTCACCACACGGTACGATCTCGGTGGCGACCACCCGTTAGTAGGCCACAGCGTTCCCAACTTTGAGTTCGAAGACGGTACAACAATTGGCGAACTGATGCGCGATGGCCAAGGGATGCTGCTCGACTTCAATAGGAACGCTTCCCTGGAAACTTTGGCGAGTGAACACGGCGATCGAATCAAATTTGTTTCTGGCCGGGGAAAAGAACAATTGGGGTTGAGTACTGTACTCATACGCCCCGACGGGTATATCGCCTGGGCTTCTGACAACGAACCCGATGATCAATCAATCAGACAAGCGGTCGCTCGTTGGTTCGGCTCCTGCGCCACGAAGGCGAACTATTCCTCCTTAAATCCAGCTTCGAGTTGATGTCGAACCGCCAGAATTAGTACGACATCCTCGGCCGGCACCCGACGATACTTCGCCGCGCAGCCATATCGCCCACGTGAGAGTACGAGTTCGCGACGGCCATCTTCCGCCAGGTGGCCCAGCAACGGATGATCCGAGAGTAACTCGAAAGCGCGTCGCACGCTGAGCATGCGCTCGCGAGCTCGCTTTGGGTCGTGGACCGCTTTGAATTCGAATAGCCCTTCGAGATCAGCAAGCGCTCGAGTCGTTATCTGGACACGCGCCACGTGCGTGCTCGCGGTTGCCGCTCTCCATCGCCTCGCTTTCGGAAACAGCAGCGTCGTTCGCGAAACGTTCGCGAATTTCCGCCCGCTCCGCCTCCTGACTCAATGCCTCAATCATAAACGCATGCGGCGTCTTCTTGGCGACCCCCTTCCCAAGTGCTTGTCGCAGGGACTCCGCTCATGGGAGCGCCGTTGTTCCTGGTTACCGCCGGTTGGGGCTGCGAACCTGCCGTTTCGCGTTCTCGCGAACCTCCAGTTCGGTGAGGACCTCGAGCAGAGTTCGCTGTCCGAGCATCGAGAGGATGGCGTCCTGCGCGTCGTCGATCAATTCTTCAAAATAGCCCTGCACATTGGAACTCACGAGGCAGCGACTCGGAATTCCGGTTCGGGGCGCCCAGATTTTGGTATCGGCTACGACTGCGCCGTAGATATCACGCAGGGTGATCTCTGCGGCTGGTCGTGCGAGGCGCACGCCACCGGACTTGCCCATCTGGGACCTCAGAAGTTTGTTTTGGACGAGCGGCACTAGGAGCTTGCGGACAAAGCTGGGATTCGCCCCCAGACTCTTTGCCAACTCGGCGGAGGAGAGCTGGGAAACGCTGTTCCGGTCCGCCAAAGCAAGGCTGAGCATGATCTGAAGCGCTGTAGGAAATCGAACGTCGATCACAGGTAAGCCCTC
>DATHKV010000200.1:0-17265 GCA_035488895.1 Steroidobacteraceae bacterium | reverse complement strand
CTCGATTTTGGGGGCAAGCGAGCTTCGGCGGCCTCGTCGGGCATCATCGATGGCATCGGCTACTTGGGTGCGGTGGCCGCCGGCGACAGCGTGGCGAGATTGTCCGTGTCGTTCGGCTGGCAGGGCGTATTTGTGACGCTCGCTGCAGTGAGTGCAGTGGCCGCTGTGGGCGCGGGCTATTTGTTTTACTTGAGCGCCCGCGCGGCGCGTACCGGACAACATTTGCCATGAAAGCTCCAGCCGCACTCAAAGGGGTCCAGGCGAATGCCGACTCGCTGACTTTGCAATGGGCAGACGGGCGGACCAGTCAGTTCGCCGCCATCTGGCTGCGCGACAACCAATCTGAACAGCGCGATGCCCACAGCGGCCAGCGGCTGGTCGATATTGCGGATTTCCCGGCCGCGCCCAAGATTCGCTCCGCGTCGCTGCAGGCGGGAGCCGTGCAAGTACATTGGGAGAACGAGCCTCACACCGCAACGTTTGATGTTGAGTGGTTGACCGCGCAGGCGGATACACCCTTTGAGCAGGTGCCGATGAAAGCCTGGATCGGCGGATCCCTGGATGCGTCGCGCGATTTTGCTTGGGTTGGCCTGCGGCAGCTCAGGGAAAACGCGGCGGACCGCTCGCGCTGGCTTTCGCGGCTGCTGACCAACGGCATTGCGTTCTTGAGCGAGGTGCCGGCCACCGAGGACGCCATCCTCGAGGCAATGTCCTTGGTCGGTCGCGTCGCCGAGACCAACTATGGGCTGGTATTCGACGTACGCTCCGTCGCGCAGCCGGAGAACCTGGCGTTCTCCGACTTAGGGTTGGGTCTTCATACCGATAATCCGTATCGAGAACCCGTGCCGGGCTTTCAGGCTCTGCACATGCTGATCGCATCGCCCGACGGCGGCGAAAATCTGTTTGCCGATGGCCTGGCGCTGGCCGCGCACCTGCGCCATGAAGATCCCGGTGCCTTCGCGCGCTTGACGAGCACTGCAGTGCCGTTCCGGTATCAGTCCAAGGATGCGGACTTATATGCCGAACGGCCCTTGATCCAACTCTCCTGCGATGGTGCGGTGACAGGGGTGCATTACAACAATCGCTCGATTGCGCCGCTGCGCCTTTCGCTCGACGACACGCAGGCTTTCTATGGCGCCTATCGAAAGTTCGCGTTGCTCTTGCGCGATCCCAAGTTTCAACTCAAGTTTCGATTGCGCAGCGGCGATCTCGTGCTGTTCGACAATCAGCGCATCCTGCATGGCCGTACGCCGTTCTCGTCGGCGAAACATGCACGCCATCTGCGCGGCTGCTATCTGACGCGCGACAGCGTCTACAGCGAATCGGCCCTGCTGCGCCGGCAACTGAACGCGGTGCCCCCCGCATGAGCCCGGTCGACCCGGTTGATGAGATTTTCGCCCTTTTCAAGCATCGCGGAGCGGGTGCGTACTACGGCGAGTCGGTGTCGATGACGGAACACATGCTGCAAGCCGCCTATTTCGCGCAAGCCGAGGCCGCGCCGGCGGCGCTCGTCATCGCGGCATTGCTCCACGATGTGGGTCATCTCATTGAAACCGTTCCCGACGATATCGCGGATTGGACGACGGATGCGCATCACGAAGAAGTGGGCAGCCGCTGGCTGGCACAACGCTTTCCGGCTTCAGTATCGGAGCCCGTGCGGCTGCATGTTCCCGCCAAACGCTACCTCTGCGCCACTGACGGGGCCTATTTTGCGAAGCTCAGCCCGGCTTCGGTGGTCACGCTCAAGCTGCAAGGCGGACCGATGACTCGCGACGAAACGGCGCGCTTCGAAGCCGAGTCTTTTTATCGGGAGGCCGTGCGCGTCAGGCGCTGGGACGACGCCGGCAAGGTCACCGGCCTGGCAACCCCGACGCTCGAGGACTATCGTGTGCTGATCGATTCCGTGCGCTCGTCAACTCAATGAATGCGCCGCTTCAATGGCATAGGGCTTGATCGGGGCCGTCTTGCGGAGAAAGTACAGCGCCGAAAGGGCCATTAATATTGTTCCGAGCACGCTGGTGCCGTAAGCGCTGGCCGTGAAGACTTGCAGCCAATTGAGCTGTACGAGGCCGAAGTTGCGCCAGAGCAGGAGCGCGCAGCTCCCCAAATACCCGGACGCGTCGGCCACATAAATAAGAAACCCGGCTGTCCCCACCGTACCGCTGGCGGCGATCAACCGATCGAACAACATGGCGTTGAAGGGCACATAGGCCATGTACAGCCCGGCGCCGCTCAAGATCATCCACGCGAGCGGCGACAGCAGTCCCGCTTGGAACGCCAGCGTCGACAGACCGAGCAAAACCAAGCCGGCGATCACCACTCCGTGAATGACCAGTAGTGCCTTGGTATTGTCGCGCACGACAATGATGACGCCGAGTACCGTCAGAGAGAGCACTGCCACCGGCAGCTCGCTGGCCGTGAAAACTGCGGCGGCCTGTCCGAATCCGAGGGCGGTCCAGATTTCCGCGGCGAAATTGTCGCGAAAGTCGCGGATTGCGGTGGTCAGCACGTAGGAGAGCACGAGCAGGGCGATCCCCACTCCGTAGCGCTGCAGGAAGCGCATGCGCGCCGCGGAATCCATCGGCGCACGCCGCACCCGTGCGGCCTCATCCTGTGGGCTTGGCGCAGGCATTTGCGACAGGACCCAAACGGACAATCCCAGCAGAGGGAAGAACAGTGCACCGGCCGCGGCCGGCATCCAAAACGGGCTGATGTGCCATCCATCCATCAGCAGCTTACCGACGGATTTTACAGCCCCTGAGGAGACGATGAAGCTCGCGCACAGAATTGCACCGAGAACCTCGGAAGTGCGTCGGCCCTCCATGAAGCCAAAGACCAGTCCCCAGATCAGTCCCAAGGGCAGACCGTTCAGAAACATGGCAAACACATTCCAGGGTGCAGGCACCACGGCAAATAGAAGCAGGGCCAGCCACGACATGAAAATGAGTACGACGATGGCGGCGGCGCGCCTATTCGGCGTGACTTCCGCGATGAGCTTGACACCGATCATTTTTGAAACCGCGTAGCCGAGCACCTGCGCGAGCACCAGCGCAATCTTATAGTCCAGCGCGAAGTGCCATCCGGCCACCGAGCCAAAGATGGCGACCGAAAACGGCTTGCGGAATGCGTACATCGAAAAGTAGGCCGCAAAGCCGGCCAATCCCGCAAAAGTCGTGAACAGAACAGGATTGGCTTTTTCGAGCGCTTGATGGAGCTTGCTGTTCACGGAACGAGTTTATCCTGAAATGCGTTGACGCCGGTTGGCAGCCTTGGAGCGTGGCACGAATCTGTCATGATGGCGTGGTAATCGAGTGGTGGCGGATCCAGGTGAATTCCCAATCTACGCTCCCCGGCGTCTTTGATCTTGCGGTTGTCGGTGCCGGCATCATCGGCATGGCGTGCGCGCGCGCCGCTGCGCTCAAAGGACTGCGCGTCATCGTCATCGACCGCGACCTTGAGTCGAGCGGCGCATCGGTGCGCAACTTCGGCTTTGTGGCGGTGACGGGCCAGGAGCGCGGCACGGCATGGTCTCGCGCCCGCCGCACCTGCGCCATTTGGGAAGAACTGGCTCAGCAGGCCGAATTTCCGATACTGCAGCGGGGCTTGTGGATGACCGCCCGCCGGCCGGAAGCCGTGCCCGTCCTCGAAGCTTTTCTCGAGACCGAGATGGGCGAGGACTGCAAAATCTTAAGTCGCGCTGCCGCGCGCGCTTGCTGCGCTCAAGTCGTCAATGAGCAGGTGCAGGCCGTGCTCAGCAGCTCGATCGACCTTCGAGTCGAATCGCGCGAGGCGATTCCAAAAATCGCAGCGTGGTTGGCCGCGCGCTTGGGTGTAGTATTCCTGCGCCAGACCGCAGTATTGACAGCCGCACCGCCCCGTATCGAAACCTCGCGAGGCTTGGTGGAGGCGGGGGCGGTGGTGGTGTGTCCCGGAGACGACATGGTCTCGCTGTATCCGGAGAGAATTGCAAAGTACCGAGTGAGCCGCTGCAAGCTGCAAATGCTGCGCCTTGCAGATCCAGGGTTTCGGTTGCCCGGCATCGTGATGTCGGATCTTGGTCTGATACGGTATCCGGGCTATTCCGCGCTGGCGGAAGCGGCGCCGCTGCGAGCGCGGCTCGAGGCGGAGCAGGGCGAGCATGTCAAGCACGGGATTCATCTCATCGTGGTGCAAAGCGCCGACGGCAGTCTCGTCGTCGGCGATAGTCATCACCACGCCGCAACACCGGATTTCTCTGCGGATGAGCGCATTGATCAACTCATTCTCGGGGAATTTGCCGCTGCGACGGGCCGATCGCCGCCGGCCGTTCGCGAGCGCTGGCTCGGCACCTACGCCTCCGCCGATCGCAGCATGTTCATCGACATGCCGGCGCCTGACGTGCGCCTGGTGATGATCACCAGTGGGTCCGGGGCGTCGACCGGATTTGCGATCGGCGAAGAAGTCGTGACCGATCTCTTTGGCGGGAGTGCCTGATGGCCATACGCAATCGCTTCGATCTGGTGATCTTGGACTGGGCAGGAACCGTCGTGGATTTCGGCTGCCACGCCCCGGTCTTCGCGCTGCGCGAGGCCTTCGCGCTGCACGGCGTCGCCATCACAGAGGCGCAGGCGCGCCGCGACATGGGCAAGCCCAAGGTTGATCATGTGCGCGCGCTGCTCGAAGATCCTGCCATCGGCAAGGCATGGGCAAAGACCATCGGTCGCGTGGCGGACGATACGGATGTTCAAGCCTTGATGACGGACCTGGCCCCGTTGATGCGCGATCAAGCCGCGCGCGCGGCGCGTCTGATCGAAGGAACGCGATCTGCAATCGACTCGCTGCGTGCCGAGGGCATCAAGGTGGGCTCGTCTACCGGCTATACCCGCGAGATGATGGGAACGGTGCTGAAAGAAGCAGCGGCGCAAGGGTATATTCCGGATCACCTGGTGTGTTCCGGCGAGACGCCCGCAGGCCGGCCCACGCCGTTGATGATTTACAAGGCCTGTGCGGATCTCGGCGTGTGGCCGTTGTCCCGCGTCGTGAAAGTGGACGACACGGAAGCCGGCGTGGCGGAGGGCCGAGCCGCGGGCTGTTTCACCGTCGGAGTCTCGGCATCGGGAAATACCGTCGGATTATCGCAGGCGGCGCTACTGGCGCTGCCGCCGCCGGATCGCGCGGCGCGCCTTGCCGCAGCGGAGAGGTCGCTGCAAGCCGCCGGAGCGGATGTGGTGATCGAGACGGTGGCGCAGCTGATCGCGGTGCTGCGATCAGCAGCCCAATGCCGCGTGTAGAGAGCCGAGTTGGTGCTCTGCGTGTCTGAGAATTTCCGAACAGTTTTGCGCCGTGAGATGCAACCTGCCAAATGACTTGATGCTGTCGGTGTCGACGGATCGCGGTCCGGGTTCTCGCAACACACGGCCGAGTTCCACCCCGACCACGAGGACGTCGGTGAGGTCCGGTTCGCTTTTGCCGCTGCGATCATGGTCCTCTTGATCACCGAGCGCCTCGCTCATGTGCTCATCGAACCCCCAATTTTCCAACACTGCTTTACCGATGGCCGCATGCCAGCTTTCAATCATCTCGACGAACGTCGGGTCTTGATACAACTTGTCGGAGTTGCCCACCGAGCGAACCATGATGTAGAGGCGGCCGATGCCGTGGAGCAGGCCCGTCAAAAACGCCTCTTCCGGACTGACGCGGGTGCGGCGGGCAATCACCTGACAGATCGCCGCGACTGAAATGCTCTGTTCCCACAGGATATTCAGCGGTTTGGAAATCGCGCGCAACGCCGGTGCCAGGCGCAATTGTTTGACCGCGAAGGACATCGCGGCGCTTTGCACCGGCCGGTGACCCAGGCGTGTGATCGCCGCACGCAGGTCCGTCAAGTGTCTGCCGGCCGGATTGAATGCAGCCGAGTTTGCGGCTTGCAGCAACCGCGCCGCCAGCCTGGGTTCGGTGCCGACGATTCTGACAATCTCCGTCAAACCGACATCGGGTTCCGCGAGCGCCTTGCGAATTCGCATCACGACGTCGGGAAAGCAGGGGAGATTGACGGTTCCTTTCGAGACTTCGGTTGCCAAACTCGCGAGGAACTCGAGCGCGGAGGCGCGCTCATTTTGATCGACCGCCGCGGATGGCGCGGGCGCGGGCGCGGGCGCGCGCGCCGGCGCAGGAACCGGTTTGGGTGGAGGCGGCGGCGCACTCCGGGCTTGGGCAGGAGCGCTGATCTTTGGCGCGGTACCCGGCCTTGCTGTCGTGTCCACGCGCGCTGCGGGCGCGGTCTTTCCTTGAACCGCTTCTTTCACTTTGCCGGGAGGTGCTGATGCGACATTCGCCATAGTTGTATCTTTACAATGAACTGCGCGCACGCGAGGTGCGTCCATGCGCGTCTCGAAATCGACTGCAGTACCTAAATAACCGGTCTTAATTCAAATTTCGGCGCATTGCGTCAAATCTTGACTAAATATCTCAGGGTCTATCCGGGAAATCCCTAGTGCGGTGCAGTTATGCGACGGGGGGCTCGCTTGCGGGACCTTCATAATGCTGCTGCGCACCATTTTGGCTATGGGCTCTCCGGGGCCAAAGTTGCGGTTTTCTGAGCCCTCGGCCACCATGAATTCACCGCTCGTTTGTGGAGATGCCGCTGAAATCCTTGATAAGCCTTGCGCTGCTTTCGGCGCTCGCAGCCTTGCCCGTTCCCCTACAGGCCGCCCCGTACCAGGTGTACGTCACCAACGAACGCTCGGGCGACGTCACGGTCATCAACGGCGCAGACCTCAAAGTCGTGGCAACGATTCCGGTCGGCAAGCGGCCGCGCGGCATCCACGCGAGCCCGGACGGCAAACTCGTGTACGTCGCCTTGAGCGGCACGCCGATCGAAGCGCCGCCGCAAATCGACGCGCACGGCAATCCCGTATTCGAGAAAAAGCGCGACGACGATGACAATGCCGACAAAGCCGCGGACGGAATCGGTGTGCTCGATATCGCCGCAAAGAAGCTCACCGGCAAATTACATGCAGGCTCTGACCCGGAGGAATTTGCCCTGAGCAAGGATGGCCGCCACATCTATATATCGAACGAAGACACCAAGACGGCCAGCGTGATCAATATTGCGTCGGGGAAACTCGAGCACATCGTGCCGGTCGGTCAGGAGCCCGAGGGGGTGACGACGACGCCCGATGGCAAGCAGTTTTACGTGACGTGCGAAGCCGGCGGCGATATCTACGTCGTCGACACGAGTTCCTACTCGGCGGTGGCGCATTTCAAAGTGAATGGACGACCTCGCAGCGTCGCCTTCATGTCGGCCGGCGGAATTGGTTTCATTCCTTCGGAATCGGCCGGCGAACTGAATATCATCGATACGGGCAAGTCTGCGGTGCTGAAGACCATCACGCTGCCGACCGGCTCGCGTCCCATGCGGGTGAAGTTGTCGCCCGATGAAATGCGCCTGTATGTCAGCAACGGCCGCGCCGGGACGATTTCCGTGTTCGATACCCATACCTATGAGTTGCTCAACACCATCAAGGTCGGAACGCGTCCGTGGGGCATTGGCATATCGCCCGACGGTAAATTTCTTTTCGCGGCCAACGGCCCTTCGAACGACGTGTCGGTCGTCGACCTGAAATCCAACCGGGAAGTGGCCCGGGTCAAGGCCGGCTCGAGTCCCTGGGGAATCGCCGTCACTTCCCGATGACGTAGACTTCCTGGACGGGAATGCTGCGCGTGAATCCCTGCTTGAATGCGCGCGCACGAAGCACCGCGGGGGCGCTCACCTTGATCGGCTTGTCGTAGCGCAGATCCGACAGTTCCGGCACGCTGCCATCCAGGGTGTAGCGAATCTCGGCGCCGGGTTCAGTCGACGACATCGAGACCTGCACAGGTCCGGAATACGTTCCGCCAACCGGAGCGACGGTCGGCGGCGCCAGCACCGCGGATCCCGGCAAGCTGTTGATCCACTCGCTCAGCAGCGCCACTCCCTGACGATCGATGGTTTCGCGCGCCAGCGGCGGCATCTTGATGTCGCCGTCCGTATCGACCCGCATGTACGCGATCGAACGCCAAATATCGTGCGGGGCAATAATGCGCGGCTTGTCGATGCCCTGATCGATCAATACCGGTCCATCAATCAGCGCCTGCTCCGCGAGCGGGGTGTCGTAGCGGGCGTCGAAATTGGCCACGGTGCCGCCCGGTCGATGGCACTGCGAGCAATTTGCATCGAGATAGGAGCGGGCGCGATCCTGCAAGGATCGCGACTGGTCGTCCGCGGCCGCAAGCGCGGGAAATGCGTGCACAGCCTCGTCCTTGAATGCCGGTGTAAACAAGCCAAGATGGTTCCAGGCGCGCAATTCGTTGTCGTTAACGCCGGATGGATAGGCGTAGCTTCGGTTCAACTGGCGCGTCTTCACCCCGAGCACGCCGCCGGCATTTGCCGTGTGGCAGGTAAGGCAATCCTGCCTGCTCGGGTAGTACCAAGTCTGCCGGCGGACTTCTCCCGTGGCCGATTTGATCGAAATGGTTTCGGTTTCGCTGCCGGCGAGCAGATCCGCGTCGCTGCCGTCCGGCCGCCACTTGTAGACCGCACCATAAACGCCGCCGTCTTCGTCGCGCACCAGTAAGCGCGTTTCAAGCCGACGTTTCCCGGCGGGGTTCGCGGCATCCACCCCTAAGTCAAAATTCTTGACGAAGACGGTGCCCGGCGGAAAGCGCCACTCTCCCGACGGGGCAAAGGCAATCTGTCCCCGCGGAACGGCAATCCAGCGCGACTTGTCGGCGCCGTCCGACCAAAATGCCGCATTAAGGTCGTACGGAATCAATCCGGGGTTCGCAATCCGGTTCGCCGTGTCGCTGAACACCCCGGTTTGCGAGAGCAGGGCAGGGATTTTACCGTCCGCGCGAGCGGGCATCCGCAAGTAGGGCGGCGTCTCGATCCGGGTCGTGAGGCCATAGGGGGCCGGCCTCGAGCAGCTGAACGACGCGGCCATGAGCACCGATGCAAGACCAATTTTGATTGCCGCCAATTTCCGCCGCTTCATCCGGGCCAATATATAGTAACGAACTCTCACTCTCACCTTGCGAGACACCTGTGAAACCCAGCCTGCCCGTACTCCTAAGCATCAACGGCGGATATGTCGATGCCGCCGGCTACCTCGCGCTGCATGGATTGTTCACCACGCATGTCACGGGAAACTTTGTGACGTTGGGTGCAACGCTGGTGCTTGGCACCAGCGGCGCGCTCGCAAAGGTCTTGGCGCTGCCGATGTTTTGCCTGGTGGTGATGGCGGTTAGGCTGCTCAGCGCGGCGTTGGTGGCAAAGAATCTGCCGGCGCTGCGCACGATACTGGGACTGAAAGTCACGCTGCTCACGTTGGGCGCAGCGCTGGCGATCGTCTTCGGACCCTTTGACAACGGCGATGGCTGGGCAGCGCTGTTGACGGGGATGTCTCTGGTCGCGGCGATGGCCATTCAAAATGCCATCCACAGAATTCACATGGGCGCGCTGCCGCCGACCACCATCATGACCGGCAATACCATTCAGATCATGATCGATCTTGCGGATCTGCTGCGCGGCGTTTCAGGTGCGGCACGCGAGACGATCCGCTTGCGGCTGTCGAGAATGTCAGCCGGCGTCACCGCCTTTGCGGCTGGCTGTGCGGCCGCCGCTCTGATGTATGCCAAGCAGGGCATCTGGTGCTTCGCGATTCCGCCGCTGGTGGCGGCCTGCACCCTGTGGTTGGGGGAATCGAGCGAGAAAGTTTAGCTCCCACCAATGTCTCGATTTCACCGTCGTTTCCGATGTACTTGATAGGACGAGCGTTCAGGCATCTACGGGAGCGATTATGGACAACACTTTGAGGGGTGACGCCGGCACATCCCTATCTCCGGGCAAGGAATCTGCAGTGCAGAACACCGCCCACGACACCGGTAAATTGAAGTTGCTGTTGGTATGGCTCGCCGTCGGCCTGCCCTTGATTTGGGGCATTATCAAAACGCTGCAAGACGGCGTGGTAGATCTGACACCCTAAGCCCGGCAAACTTCCCGGCAGAAGGCAAGAGGCATTGCTTATAATGGCTCGAACGCCACGCTGAAGGGGAGTTTCATGTTCAAAGGGAGTTTCGCGCTCGCGTCGATCCTGACGCTGGGCCTGGTGGACTGTGCCTGCGCTGCGGACGCGCCTGCCATACCCGCCGTCGACTACGCTGCCTCCAGTGTCTGGTTGTGCAGACCCGGCCGGCAGGATGCGTGCACGGCGCCGCAAGACGCGACCATCGTCGCGGTCGATGGCGCGTTGACGCGTGAAGCCTTTCACGCGGCCAAGAACCCTCCCATCGACTGCTTCTACGTTTATCCCACGGTGTCCAACGAGCCGGGCGGAAATTCGGATCTCACGATCACCGGTGCGGAGAAATTGGTCGTCAACGCGCAATTTGCCCGTTTCGCGGCGAAGTGCCGCTTATTTGCCCCCATGTATCGCCAGGTCACCCTGACCGCTTTGCGCGCGATGATTGTCGGCAAGCCCATTCCCGTTGATCGCGATCTGGGATACCACGATGTGCTCGCTGCCTGGAACTACTATCTTGCGCATGACAATCAGGGCCGGGGCGTCGTGCTCGTGGGTCACAGCCAAGGTTCCGGGGTCTTGACGCGCTTGATCAAGGAAGAGATCGACGGCAAGCCGGTACAAAGCAAACTGATCTCGGCCATTCTCATGGGCACGAGTTTGCCCGTGCCGAAGGGCAGCGACGTCGGCGGTGCGTTCCAGCACATCCCGGTATGCCATTCGAACAGCCAGACTGGCTGCGCGATCGCCTTCGCGGATTTCCGCGCCAATGTTCCGCCGCCGGCAAATTCTCGCTTTGGCAAGGCCGCGGAAGGCATGCAGGCCGTATGCGCGAACCCGGCCGCTCTCGGCGGCGGATCAGGCATTCTGGATGCGTATCTGTCCGCCGGCCGCATTTCCACCGGCTCCGATGGTCCGCGCGAGCCCTTCGACTGGACACAGCCGTCGAAGCCGATCGAGACCGCGTTCGTCAAGGTGCCGGGTCTGCTCAGCGCCGAGTGCGTAGCCGATGAGCATGGCTCCTATCTGGCGGTGACGGTTCACCCCACACCGGGCGGTGCGCGCACCAATGACATTTCGGGCGATGTGGTGGTGAATGGACAAGTTCTCGAGGACTGGGGCCTGCATCTCATCGACGCCAATCTCACGATGGGGAATTTGGTCGCGATCGTGGGCGATGAGAGCAAAACGTATCTCAAGGGTAAAACGTTTCTCAAGGGTAAATGAGTAGCATCTCTATGTTGAAGCCGTTCATGCTGGCCGCGGTTGCCTTGATGCTGATGGGCGCGAGTGCGCCGCCGGAATACACCATTGAAGCGATACGCTACGGCGTCTCCCCGGGCATTCCCGTGGGCGCCCTGGTTGTCGGCGGCCCGAAGGACGAAAAGATCGATGTCGATTTTGTCGTGTGGCTCATTCGGGGCAATGGCCGCAACATCCTGTTCGACAGCGGATTTCATCACGAGCAGTACTTCAAGCAATGGAACGTCACCGACTATCTGCGCCCTGACGAGGCGGTGCAACAGGCCGGCGTGAAGCCGGAAGAGGTCACCGATATCGTCATCAGCCATGCACACTGGGATCACATGGGAGGCATCGACTTGTTTCCCAAGGCGACAGTGTGGATCCAGAAGGACGAGTATCGCTACTACACCGGCGACGCCTGGCAGAGCGGGGGACAGCATGGGGGCATCGATCCCGAAGATATCCGGCAATTGGTCAAATTGAACACCGAAGGGCGGCTGAGGCTTGTCGACGGAGAAAAGGAAATACTGCCGGGGATCAATGTGTTTGTCGGGTCGCGGCACACCTACGCATCGCAGTATCTGCGAGTCGGCGGTAAAACGCCGTTCGTACTGGCCTCCGACAATGTCTACTTCTACCGTAATTTGGCCGAGCACAAGGCCAGCGCCACGTTCAGCGACGCCGATCACGCGGCGAACATCAAGGCCCAGGAACGCATGATAGAGCTTGCCGGGTCGGTCGATCGCATCGTGCCCGGCCACGACGCGCTGCAGTTTCAGAAATTCCCCACCGAAGGTCGCGTGGCGAAGATCAAGTAAGGGAAGATACCTGATCCAAGGCCGCCTGGAACGTTGCTACCTGCTGCGTGCCCGGGAATTGGGGTCCAAGTCTTGCAAGAAACGCGGCCGGTTGTTCGCGCAGATCGCAAAGAATGAGGCGCGTACCTTCGTTGTGCGCCTGACGCGCAAAGGCTTCCAAAGAGCTCGCTCCGGTTGAGTCCACGAACGGCACCTGGTCCATTCGCAGGATGATGACCTTGGGTTTGCGGCCCGAGCGGCGCACCGCGTCGAGCATCTCACGCGCCACCCCGAAAAACATTGGACCGCCGAAACGAAATACTTCGACGCCTTTGGGCAGGCGGGCTCGTTGCGCCGGATCATCGATGCTGAGTTCCGCAGGCAACAGACCCGCAGTCTCGCTCATTCGTGCCAGAAACAGCAGCGAGGCCAGTGTGACACCGACACCGATTGCGACGGTCAGGTCCACGAGCACCGTGAGTCCGAACGTCAGCAGCAGCAGGGCTCGCTCCCCCGCGTCCATCCTGAGCAGGCTCTTAAATCGCTCCGCTTCGCTCATTCCCCAGGCGACGACAAGCAGAATTGCCGCCAGCGCGGCCATCGGCACGTGGGCAATCAATTTGCCGGCGGCCAAGAGGAAAATGAGCAAAAAGCCCGCATGAAACATTCCGGCCAAGGGCGTGCGCCCGCCCGCGCGTATGTTGGTCGCCGTCCTGGCGATGGCCCCGGTCGCAGGCATGCCGCCAAAAACTGCCGAGGCAATGTTTGCAACACCCTGTGCGACGAGTTCCTGTCCGGGCCGGTGACTGTAGCCGGTCATGCCGTCTGCGACCGTGGCGGACAGCAACGATTCCAGGCCGGCAAGAAAGGCAATCGTAAAGGCGGATGGCCACAGATGTTGGATCAAGGCCAGCGATACACTCGGCAGGTGAGGAGCGGGTATTCCCGTCGGCATGGAAGGGAATCTGTCCCCCACGGTGACGAGCGGCAGTTTGAGCAGCGTGACAGCCAGTGAGGCGACGAGAAGGGCAATGAGAAACGCGGGCAGTTGCGGCGCGAATCGTCTGATCAACAAAATCATGGCCAGCGTGGCACCGCCGACCCCGAGGGCGAAGACGTTGACGGAGCTGATGGCGCTGAAGTACGCCGCCCATTTGGGGATGAATTCGGCGGGCAGCGTACCCGTCTTTAGCCCCAAGAAGTCGCCTACCTGGCTGGAGGCGATGATGACCGCGATGCCGGCGGTAAATCCCGTGATCACGGGCATCGGAATGAAGCGCACCAGCCTCCCGATGCCTGCGTAACCTGCGGCAATCAGAATGAAGCCCGCCAATAGGGTGGCCACGACCAGCCCGGCATAACCATGCGAGGCGATAACGCCCGCGACGATGACCACAAACGCGCCGGTCGGCCCGCCGATCTGTACGCGCGAGCCGCCGAGGAGCGAGATCAGAAATCCCGCGATGATCGCAGTGACCAGGCCCTGATTGGGGGATGCGCCGCTGGCGATGCCCAGCGCCATGGCCAGCGGGAGCGCGACAATGGCGACCGTGAGCCCGGCCAGCGCATCGCCGCGCCAGTGTCTGCCGATTTGACCCTCGCGCCAGACAACGATGATCTTCGGTGTAAACGCCTGCCAGAAACTTTGTACTGGGGCTGTCACTTAGCGAAGTATCGCTCAGGCGTTGATCCGCACTCTGCCCGCAAAATCGCGCTTGCCGATCGGCAGGCCCTTCCAGCGCAGGATGTCATACGCCGTGGTTGCGTGAAAATAGAAATTGGGTTGGGAAAAGGACAGAAGAAAATTCTCGGCGGTGAAGTGCATCTGCCGTTCGCCGAAGGCGAAGCGCATATCGCGTCCCAGGAAGGCATTGATTTCCGCGGCATCGATTGCCTCGAGTGCCGCACGCGTATCGGCGATTTTGGTCTTGAGGGCGGCGAAAGTCTGCGGCGGCGGCGTCATGTCCGGGGAGAAGACGCCCTTGCGCACACCCTCGATAGCGCCCAGCGAATGCACGGCAGTGGACTTCACCTGATACGCAAAGGGCAGCATATCCGGGGCGAGGCGGGCCTGGACGAGATCCTCTTCTGCCAGTTTCTGCTCGGCGCAGTACGCCTCGGCTTTGCCAAGCAAGCCGCCGACTGAGCTCAAAATCTGCAAATAGGATGGGATGGTCGCGTCGTACAGGGAGAAGGCCATGTGCGTCAACCGCCTTTCTTGTGTTCAGCCTGCCACTTCGCAACCGCCGCCATGGTGTTCTCGACGTGCTTGTCGGGATTGAGAGCGGTGTATTCGTAGAGAATCGTACCGTTGGGTGCGATCACGTACGAGGTGCGGTTGGTCATGGAGGTGAAGAAAATATGGGCGTCGTACGCCGCGGAGATTTTCTTGTCGGCATCGGACGCGACGGCAAATTTGTTGCGGCATTCGCTGACGGAGAACCTGTTCAGGGTGTCGATGGAATCGTGCGAAACGCCGATCACCGTGGCGCCCAGCGTCTTGAACTTGTCGGTCGCCTCCGCAAACTCATGCGCTTCGACCGTGCAGCCCTTGGTAAAGGCTGCCGGATAAAAATACAACACCACCGGGCCGTTCTTCAGGGCGTCGGCCAGCGAGAAGGTGAACGGCTTTCCCGCCAGCGTCGCAGGGGTCGTGAAGGCGGGCGCGGATGCGCCGGGCTTCAGCGCTGCATAGAGAGGCGATGCGAGCGTGAAACAGCTGAGTCCAAGAATGATCGAGCGACGCATGATGGTTCCCTTTTATGATTGGTCTGACCGCGAGGCGCTGCACTTCAACGCCGGTGTGGTTTTGCCGGCAGGCGTTGGCGCGGCTGGCTTCAGTGTACCCTCGGCCGCCAATTGATCAAATGCGACCTGCTGCAGGGTGGTCACGAGCGCGGCGGACAGGCCCAGCTCAAACCCCGAACACTCGCTCGCGCCGAGCGAGCGGGGATCCCGGCCCGTGATACCGCCGAAAAGCACCAGTGCTTCCAGGTAAGCGCCGTACGTGCTCGCGTGGTAGCTGTCGGAGGCCCACAAGTTCACCTTGCCGGCTTTGATGCCGTCGAAAGGATTGGCGTCCGCGATACCCGTATGCATCGCGCGGATCCAGGCATCGCCCACGGGAATGACCTTGATGCCGGGCGTCGCCGCGGCGGCGAGGTTGTACCCGTTTCGAACGTCCTGGGCCATCGCTTCGATCGGTTTGCCGAACCAGGCGCCCTGCGGCTGATAGGTCTGATCCGCGCGCGGCCAGGTTGCCATGACGCCAATCGCCACCTTGGAGTTCTTGGCACGCAATAACTCCGTCATCTGCCGGACGCTTGCGATCAACACCCCGGGATCGCCCGGCTTCCTGGGGTCCAAGGTGCTGTAACCGTGCATGACCACCGTGTCCCACGGCCGCTGCCCGATCACAGCCAGCTTATGTTCCAGGTGCCAATCGATTCCGACGCCAGGCTCGGTTTCCAGGTAAACGTCATAGCTTAGGCCGGCCTGAACCGTGAATGACTTGAACAAGGCGGGCACACCGCTTTGTCCGGCGCTGTTAAGATCAGTGACGGTATCTGCACGGTAGTAACGCACCGGCGAACCCCACGCAAAGGTAAAGCTATTGCCGATGAACAGAATGCTGCCGCCGAATGAATTGCCTGCGATGCAGAGCAGGGCCAGCGCCGATGCCCACCGGGTGCGCCGGCGCACGCGATGTAGAATCCCCTTTGAAGTATCGGCCGGCATCGTGCGCATGTTGCCACTTACGATTATGCGGCACCACTCAAAATGAGCCGGGACGACGAAGATCGAATCCTGCACGGTCTGTACTACCACCGCGAAAACATCGATGAGGATGTGCAGGTGTCGAGTGAGCAGCTGCTATGGCTCGCAATGCATCCGCTGCAGGAAGGCGATGCGTGGAGCAAGGATGGCAAGCTGCAGAGCCTGGACCCTTCTGAGTTTCCGGAAGAGATTCGAGGCAAGCTGATCACCGCAAAACTCGAGCTGCCGCTTCGCTACCTGCAATACCGCCGCTTGATCACCTACGCGCGGCGCAGCGACGGAATGTTCTACGCGGCTGTGACCTTTGCGGGCGCGGATCGCGCGATCCGCTTGCACACGCGGCGGGGCCGCATCGATCTGTGGTATCGCGAGCATCGTGACGGCGTGATCGGCGTGACGATTACGATCCTGATTTCTCTCGTCACCGCACTCATCACCGTTCTGGTGTTGAGCAAGATTCTGCGTTTTTAAGCCGCTACGCCGACTGTTTCTCACTCTCGTTTTCGTTATGTTGCACGCGAGTTGCGCCATATCACGCATTGCTGCGGCACCATTTATTCTTGTGTTTACATATACGGAATCACATCGATAAATGAGACGTGCGTCACTGGCGTTATGGTGACTGTCGCTATTTCTAGACGGCTTGAATCGCGGACAATGCTTCGCACTACAAGTGCTGAGAGCAACTGGAAAAACACGACATGTCACGAAGCAACAGGTCCCGCAATTGGTTACCGGCGTCTGCCATTCTCGGAATCACTCTGACGCTGACGGCGTCGAACTTCCGCATCGACGCTCCCGCGGCGTCCATTCACCTGGCGCGCACTGTGACTGCAAAACCACGGACGGCCGCGTCCTTGCCTCCGCACCTGGAAGTCGCATCGGGTTATCCGCGGCATCGCTACATCGTGCAAGCGGACACCGCCGACGCGGCGCGCGATGCAGTGTTGCGCGCGGGTGGAGTGGTGAACGGTGATCTGAGCGTCATTCGCGCCGTCGCCGCTGCCCTCGATGAGCGCGAGATCAACGCGCTGCGTTCCGAGCAGAACTCGGGATTGCACATCTATAACGATTCGGCGGTGGTGGCCAGTTCGCTGGGGACGCTGCCCGAGACTTATTATCCGAGCGAAGTGGACGCCGCCAATTTGCACGTCGGCGGCATGACCGGCCGCGGCGTCACCGTGGCGGTCATCGACTCGGGTCTATGGAATCAGCAGGGTCCCCTGCAAAGCGCTCCGGGCACGAGCAACAGCCGCGTACTGGCCCAATATGACGTCATCCAGGCGCGGCAGAATCCGCGCTACTACCTGTCGCCGCTGCTCGAATCGTACAGCCGCAACATCAACGATACGTATGGTCACGGCACTCACGTGACATCAGTCATTGCGAGCAGCGGTGTTGCAACCACC
>DATHKV010000199.1:0-4591 GCA_035488895.1 Steroidobacteraceae bacterium | reverse complement strand
TTGGTGGCGGCGTTGCTGCTCGTCGGGCTGATCATGGTCACCTCCGCCTCGATGGCGATCGCCGCGCGCGACATGGGCGATCCGTTCTACTTTCTCGAACGGCAATTCATTTTCACCGGGGCGGGCGTGTTGTTCGCCTGGGTGGTCACGCGTATCCCCACCGAGCTTTGGGACAAGTATGGACTCGCCTTGCTGCTGCTGGGGCTGCTGCTCTTGACCTTGGTGCTCATCCCGGGACTGGGCGCGCGGGTCAATGGCGCGCGCCGCTGGCTGCGCATCGGGATTTTGAATTTCCAGGTGTCGGAGCTGGGCAAGGTGCTGGTGCTGACCTGGCTGTGCAGCTACTGCGTGCGCAAGCGCGCCGAGCTCGAGACGACGTTGCCCGGCCTCATGAAGCCTTTCGGTCTGTTGTCGGTGACCGCGGTGCTGTTGCTGATCGAGCCGGACTTCGGCGCCGCCACCGTCTTGTTCGCCACCGGCTTTGCGGTGCTGTTCATTGCGGGGGCGCGGCTGCGCTTCGTGGCCCTGCTGGTGTCCACCGCGGTGCTGGCATTCGCGCTGCTGGCGCTGACCTCTCCCTACCGTTTGAAGCGGCTGCTGATTTTTCTGCATCCCTTCGATGATCCGTTCAACGGCGGGTTTCAACTGACGCAATCGCTGATCGCGATCGGGCGCGGCTCCTGGTTCGGCGTCGGGCTGGGAAGCAGCGTGCAGAAACTGTTCTATCTGCCGGAGGCGCACACGGATTTCGTGTTCGCGGTGCTGGCCGAGGAGCTGGGGCTGGTCGGCGTCATCGGCGTGATCGGCCTGTTCGTCGCGCTGGTGTGGCGCGCGTTTTACATTTCGCGCATGGCCTCGAAGGCGGGCCTGCGCTTCCAAGCCTATCTGGCGGTGGCCTTCGGCATCTGGCTGGGACTGCAAGCCACCGTGAATATCGGCGTCAACATGGGCGTGTTGCCGACCAAGGGCTTGACGCTGCCGCTCTTGAGCTACGGCCGCAGCAGCCTGCTGGTGAGCCTGGCGTGGCTGGGCGTACTGCTGCGCATCTATCACGAGGTCAAGTGCAGTTCGCGCTCCGCGGTGACCCGCGTGCCCGGGGGCAGCCGATGACGCTCGCGCCAGAAAACAATGCGGCGGCGGGCAATACGGCAGCAGCCAACGCTGGCGGTCCCGTGCTCATCATGGCCGGCGGCACGGGCGGCCATGTGTTCCCGGCGCTCGCGGTGGCTAAGGTGCTGCGCTCGCGCGGCATCGCGGTCGTGTGGCTGGGCGTTCCCGGCAGCATGGAATCGCGGCTGGTGCCCGCCCAGGGGTTTCCGATCGAGTGGGTGCGCGTGGCCGGTATTCGCGGCAAGGGCGCGTTGGCGTGGATGCTGGCCCCTCTGCGCATCGCCAATGCCGTCGCGCAAGCCATCGGCGTACTTCGCCGTGTCAGGCCGCGCTCCGTGCTGGGGGCCGGCGGCTATGTCAGCGGTCCCGGCGGCATTGCCGCGTGGCTCCTGCGCATCCCATTGCTCATCCATGAGCAGAATGCGATTGCCGGCATGACCAATCGCTGGCTGGCGCGACTGGCGACGCAGGTGCTCGAGGCATTTCCCGACAGTTTTGGACCGCGGGTGCGCGCCAGCACCATCGGCAATCCAGTGCGCGAGGACATTGCGGCGCTCGCGACGCCGGCGCAGCGTTTCGCGGGACGCGACGGACGCGCGCGGCTGCTGATTTTCGGCGGCAGCCAGGGCGCGCAGCGGCTGAACGTGGTGTTGCCGCAGGCGCTCGCGCGCTTGAATCCCGAGAATCGTCCGCAGGTGCTGCATCAGACCGGCGAGCGCGGCCTGGAATCGACCCGGGCGGCGTACCTTGCGGCGCAGGTGGAGGCGCAGGTGCTGCCCTTCATCGACGACATGGCCAAGACTTACGCCTGGGCAGACTTGGCGGTGTGCCGCGCGGGCGCAATGACCGTCGCGGAGCTGCAGGCCGCGGGATTGGGCGCGATTTTCGTGCCGCTGCCCATCGCGACGGATGATCACCAAACCGTGAATGCCGCCGTGATGGTGAGCGCCGGCGCCGCGCGCATCATCCAGGAGCGCGATCTCAACCCTGAGCGCTTGAGCGATCTCATCGCCGAGCTCATTGCCGATCGCGCGCGACTCTTGAAGATGGCGGAGGTGGCGCGCGCCGGACGCAGCACCGATGCCGCGACGCGCCTTGCGGACCTGTGCATCGCAGCGGGAATACGCGCCGGGGCACACGCATGAGCAAGGGTACCCCCACAACGCCGGGCACGCCCACAACGCCGGGCACGCCCACAACGCCGGGCGCGCGCATACCGTCGAACACGCGCATGCAAGATCGGATGCGGCGCATCCAGCGCATTCACTTGGTCGGCATCGGCGGCAGCGGCATGGGCGGGATTGCCGAGGTGCTGCTCAATTTGGGCTACGAGGTGCAGGGCTCGGATCTGAAAGGCAATGCCGTGACCGAGCGCCTCGGGCGCTTGGGCGTGAAGATTTTCATCGGCCATGACGAGAAATACCTGGGTGACTCCGACGTGGTGGTGGTGTCGAGCGCGGTGAACCGCGCCAACCCGGAAGTGGCCGCTGCGCTGGCCAAGCGCATTCCCGTGGTCGCGCGGGCGGAAATGCTGGGCGAGCTGATGCGCTTTCGCTATTCGATCGCGGTCGCAGGAACGCATGGCAAGACCACCACCACCAGTCTGGTGGCGAGCGTGTTGGCGGAAGCGGGGCTCGATCCCACTTTTGTCATCGGCGGCCGCTTGAAGAGCGCGGACAGCAACGCGCGTCTCGGCGCCGGCCGATATCTGGTGGCGGAAGCCGACGAGAGCGACGCCTCGTTCATGCACCTGCAGCCGATGATCGCCATCGTCACCAACATCGACAACGATCATCTCGCGACGCACGACGGCGATTTTGCCCGGCTCAAGCAGAGCTTCGTCGATTTCCTGCACAACCTGCCGTTCTACGGTCTGGCTGTGCTGTGCGGCGACGACGAGCATGTGGCCAGCATTTTGGAATCCGTGGGCCGCCCCTACGTCACGTATGGTTTCGGCGAAGGTGCGGATATTCGCGCGGTCAACGTGCAGCGCCTGGGACTGCAATCCCGCTACGAGGTGCTGCGCGCCGACCAGGCGCCGCTGACCGTCACCGTGAACCTGCCGGGCCGCCACAATGTGTTGAACTCGCTGGCGGCGGTCGCCGTGGCCAGCGAACTCGATATCCCCAATGCGGTGATCCAGCACGCCCTGGCGAATTTCCAGGGCATCGATCGGCGCTTGCAGCAGCTCGGCGAGATCCAGTGGCCGGGCGGCAGCGCCTTGATCGTGGATGACTACGGTCACCACCCGACGGAAGTGGCCGCGACCCTCGAGGCGGTGCGCCAGGGCTGGCCGACACGACGATTGGTCCTGGTGTTTCAGCCGCATCGCTATACGCGGACGCGGGATTTGCTGGATGACTTTGGGCGCGTGCTCGGTGAAAGCGACGTGCTCTTGGTGACTGAAGTGTATGCAGCGGGCGAGGCGCCCATTGCCGGCGCCGACGGCCGCGCGATCTGCCGCGCGGTGCGCAGCCGCGGCGTCGTCGAACCGGTGTTCGTCGAAAGCGTCGATGACCTCGCCGATTCATTGCGCGCCGTGCTGCACGACGGCGATGTGGTGCTGACCATGGGGGCCGGCAATCTCGGGCAGGTCGCCCAGGACTTGAAGCGCCGTTTCGCGGGAGCCGCGGCATGAACGCGCAACACGCCGTGGAACTGGCACCGGAATTCAGCGCCCGTGTGCTGCGCGATGTCCCGATGGCCAAGCACACCTCCTGGCATGCCGGTGGGCCGGCCGATTTCCTGTTCACGCCGCGCGACATCATGGATCTCGCCTCCTTCGTCCGGCAGTTGCCCCCCGAAGTGCCGCTGCTGTGGATCGGCTTGGGCAGCAACCTGTTGGTGCGCGACGGCGGAGTCCGCGGCGCCGTGGTGGCGACGCATGGCGCGCTGGGAGCGCTGGAGCGCCACAGCGCGACACGGATCCGCGTGGAAGCGGGGGTGCCCTGCGCCCGCATTGCGAGGCAGTGCGTCAAGTGGGGCTTGGGGCCCGCGGAATTTTTTGCCGGCATCCCCGGCACGCTCGGCGGGGCGCTGGCCATGAATGCCGGCGCATGGGGCGGCGAGACCTGGAAGCACGTGGTCGAAGTGGAAGTGCTGGATCGCAAGGGTGTGCGGCACACGCGCACGCCGGACGAATATGAAGTCGGCTATCGCCAGGTGAAGGGGCCCGAGAACGAGTGGTTCATCGGTGCGCGCCTGGAATTCGAGCGCAAGCCGGGCGTCAACACGGATGCCATCAAGGAGCTGCTCGACAAGCGGCGCGAGACGCAGCCCATCGGCGAGTGGAGTTGCGGCTCGGTGTTCACCAATCCGGCTGGAGATCACGCGGCAAGGCTGATCGAGGCCGCGGGCTTGAAGGGCTTTCGCATCGGCGATGCATCCGTATCCGAGAAGCATGCCAATTTCATCATCAACCATGGGAATGCGCGCGCGGCCGACATCGAGGCATTGATTTTGCACGTGCAGAAGGTCGTCG
>DATHKV010000198.1:0-5725 GCA_035488895.1 Steroidobacteraceae bacterium | reverse complement strand
TGCAGCAATCCAGGTTCTTCGTGAGGTAACTGGAGCGCCAGTTGTAAGCGAGGCGGATTCCGATTGGCCCCTTCTCATACAGTCCAACGAGATTGAAGGTATTGGTGGAAACCCCTTCCAGCTTGTGCGAGTCGATGACGGGGCCACCAACGGCCTCATTTCCGGCACCGAACGCGCCCACACCACCGGCCGTGAGTGCGCCGGCGTCGACCAGATTGGAGTTCTTGATCCCGTGTTGACCTACATAAGTGTAGTTGGCCTGCATGCCTAAGCCGCTCAGGAGCCCGGGCAAGAAGTCGAAAAAGGTCTGATAGGCGAATTCAACACCATCGACCCATCCGCCATCTTTTTCATTGATCGGACCCAGGATTTGCACGGTCTCCGTCGCGCCGTTATTCGTGAAGGTGCGGTTAAAATTGGCCTCACTCAGAGTGTTATACAGCTTCTTGTAGAACAGTCCGACCGTGAGCGAACTGGTCGGTCCGAAATACCGTTCGTACGATAGATCGAACTGGTCGGCTGATTCCGGCCGCAGAGCCGCGTTACCGGCGGTGGAATTGAACACGAAGTTATAGCCAACGACATTCGCCGCGACGTGGGCAGCCGTCGGCGAGTTGTAGATGACGTACGGCGAGTCCGCATTCGTATTGATGAACGGCGAGTTTATCTGGACATAGTTCCGCAGCAGCCCCGTATCCGGACGGGATATGGCCTTCGAGTACGCGAAACGGACAAAGTCCTTGTCAGTGAATCCGAAGCGCACGTTGAAGGCCGGCAGCACGTTGGTGTGGGTCCCTGTGAACGTGTCGGCCGAGCCACCGCTATTGGCGAATGCAAGGATGGCGGGCGTCAGATAACAGGCCGGAGTGACGACAGCGGCCCCCGTAGGGGGGACACACGGGCCGAGCGCCAGAAGATTCGTCGGGTCTGGATAACCGATGGAGCCGGAGGCGGTTTCTTTCGTCTGAACGACGCGCACGCCGACGTTGCCCACGACATTGACAGACCCAAAGATGCTCGTGTTCGCGCCGCCGAAGTTCAACATGACGTAGGCAGCTTTCGTCTGCTCCTCGGTCTGCGAGACGTCGGCAGGTATGAAGCAGCTGCCTGGAATCAAACCCGTTCGATCGCAGATCGAGGTGTACAGGCCCGGTGCGTTGGTATGGGCACCGTCCAACGATGTGAGCACCCTGGCCAAATTGGTAATGGTTCCCTTGTTCAAGAAAACCAGCTGACCGTTCGGATAGACACCCTTGTCGTAGAAATTATTGAAATTCGTGGTGCCCGTGATTCCCGCGCCGTAGCCTTTGAAAGTACCCTGCGAAGCGCAGTCTCCCGTATAGGGGGCCGGCGCCGTGGCGTTGACACTGAAGGCGGGACCGTTGCAGGTGAAGACCGTATCGATCGGAGTCCAATTGAATGTCGAATAGCGGATGGTTTGGTTTCGATCCGAATAGCGAACGCCGGCTTTCAGCGAATCCAGCCAGCCGCCCTCGCTGATGTCGTATTTTGCATCCACGGCGAACGCAGATTCCCTGCCGCCGTCCTTCTCTTCATGACCTTGAATGAAGGGGATGAAGTAGTTGGTCGGATTCGAGAAGCCCCCTGGCGCGTAGTTGGTGTTGGCATTCGGCAGCAATGTCACTTGGGGGACACCGCTGCTGCCGGTGCTGTACTGATAGTCAGCAAATGTACCCGTGGTCACGAGGATATCGTGGTTGACGACGCTCGAATCGACGTACTGCGCGTCGAAATCGGCATGCAGCTTGGGGATAATCTCCCACTTGACGTGGGCCGAGATTTCCTTCGTATCCTCATTGTGGTTGAAATCCCGGGCTTCATCAAAAACGTACAGGCCATCCCGCGCGCACGCTGTGCCGGGGGCGCAATTATTGACGAACGGCAGGCCTGGCACGGCTGAACCGAATTCGAACGCAGTCGCCGGGTCGGGCGAACTGGTGTGGCCAATGCTGCCATGAGCTTGGTTCAGTCGTCCCGATTGCAGCAAGCCGTTCGAGCCGAACACCGGAGGCGATCCGCCGGCCAGGGCCGACGTGGCCCGCGGGTTGAAGGCGGGTGTGCCGAAAGCCCCGTTTTCAAGGATCGCGTGGCTGGCGTCCTCGAGCCATGCGTTGCGGTAGCCCGAGTCGACGTATTGAACCGTGGCGAGCAGGGTTTTCGAATTGTTCTCGTATTGAGTCGCGATGGTGCTGCCGATCCGAGTCCGATCGTAGTCGACCTTTGAATAGCGGATGCCGTCCGGCGCGAAGGCCCAGCCCGTGCCGCCAAACGGATTGCCGGTGCAGGGAATGCTGCCGTCCGCGTTGACGATGGCATGGTCCTTTGTCCCATATCCGCCCGTGCAATACATATCGATCCTGTCGTCGATCACGCTTTCAGTACGCGTGACGACGTGGGAGCGCGCGTAATCGACGAGCAGTCCAAACCGGCCGAAGTCCGTGCTGATGGAGTCACTGGCCAGAACTGACCAGGTGGGGGTCAACTGGTTCGACCGGTCACCGAAGTCGCCTTGCACAGAGCCGACGATGACGGGACCATTCTGATCGAAGGGCAGGCGGGTACGCAGATCAACGGTGCCGGCGATGCCGCCCTCGATCATGTCGGCTGTCTGATTCTTGTATGCATCGGCGCGGGCGAGCAATTCCGGCGAGATGTCGTTGAAGTTAATTCCGCGACCTGCAGGGTCGGCCGTAAAGGTGTCGCGGCCATTGAACTCGGTGCGCACCTGCGTCAGGCCGCGAATGAGAATGTTCGTCGGTTCGCCCGACGGGTGCGAGACGTCGTCGTTCGATTGCAGGCGATTGACGGTAATTCCCGGCAGTCGTTGCAGCGCGTCGGACGCTGATTTGTCCGGGAACGCACCGATATCCGTCGCCGTGATCGAATCGACGAACGTCGCCGCATCCTTCTTGACTTGCTGCGCAGTCGCCAGCGCTGCTCGCACACCGACAACCACTATTTCGGGGACGGCGACGGTGTCCGCAGCGCTATCCGAAGCGGTGCCGCGAGGAGGCTGTGCGGCCGTATTCGCTTGCGCAAGCCTGATGTTCACCGGACCCTGGTCCGGCGTTGTGGAGCTCGTCGGAGGTGAATTGGCTGGACTTGGCTTATCACCGATTGCGGTTTTGCTGCCGGCTGCCGCTTTTTCTCCCGCGGAGATAAGACGAATGGTCGCGGTACTTTCGTCGCTGTAAACCGCCTCCAATCCCGTGCCTTGCAACAATTGCTCCAGCGCGGCGTGCTTTTCGAATTGCCCGGTTACCGGGCTTGCGGTCGCATGGCTGACGATATCGTACCGGTACAGCAACTGCATCTTCGCCTGCGCGGCAAAGTTCTTGAGGGCGTTGGGCAGCGGTTGAGCAGCGATGTCAAATCGCGCCGCATCGGCGCTCGCGGTGCCGGGTGTTGCTAGAAGCACTCCCGACGCGCAAGCCAACGCCTGCAACACAGCCAGCCGAACCAAGCGGTTGTTTGTTTTCATGCCACCCCCTTAACATTGTTCTAGTGCTGCGACTCGTTAACGAGCCGTCTGTCTGGTATTACGACACTCGAGAGGCAAAAAACCCCCGCTCGATTTTTCTCAAAGTCGCCCCAAGGGGTAGAAGAGGGCTGGTATTGTGCCCAAGTCCCTAATCTGAGGCAGCCCATTGGCAACACTCCAAAAACTGTCGAGACGGCGCTTTGTGATATGCGGCGCCTCCTCGTTAGCTTTTGCGTCGCTCATGGCAAAAGCACAGAGGGCGTCGCCACCGCTCGGTTGGGTGGAATCTGCCGTTCCAGCCGTCTCAGACCGGGACACGCTGCCGATCGCCGCTGCAACCGACGCCGCAAGCCATCTAACGGTCGCAGTGCGCATCGATGGCAAAGGACCATATCACTTCGTCGTCGATACCGGTGCCGACCGAACCATTCTGGCCACTGAAGTCGCCGACGAGCTGGGTCTTTTTCGCGGCGAAAAGGTCATGTTGGAAGGGGTTGTCCGCGCCGTCCTTACCGAGACCGTCGCGATCCGCACGATGTCATTTGGGTCGATCACGTGTAGACATCTGGTCGTGCCGACGTTGTCCCGTACCCTGCTGCAGGCTGACGGGTATCTTGGACTCGACTTCCTCGACGGTCACCGCGTGACCTTCGATTTCAAAAATCACACACTGCAGGTGAGCGAGCCGCGTCCCAGATTTAGCGCCAGCTGGGCGCGAGAGAATGAGGCACGCATTAGCGCGTCGGGGTCGGGGGGGCATTTGCAGGCACTTGATTGCGTAGTAGGCGGCGTACCCGCGACTGCCTTCATTGACTCCGGCGCCGAGGTGTCAGCCGCCAACGCACCGCTGCTTGCTGCCTTGGCGAGGCGCAACCCGAGCTTTGGCGAGATGGGAACCACCCGGTTGATCGACATCACCGGCGGCGAGATCGTGGGAAAGGTAGCGATGGTCGATAAGATCCGATTTTCGGGATTGACATTCATCGACTGCCCCTTGGTGATTGCCGATTTTCTAGTCTTCGATGTTTGGGGACTGCGTCATCGCCCGGCATTGTTGATCGGGATGAACCTCCTGCGACAATTCGCTCGAGTGTCGATCGACTATGGCCTGAAGGAGCTGCGCTTCGATTTGGCGGCTTATCGCCCGCCCCTCAAACCGCTGATCACAATGGTCGACTAACCGTCAACCACTGGCCGTGGTGCACAAAGCGCTCACCCCAATGTTGCCGGCCCCAGGCAAGCTCTACTTGGCAGGTCCTTCAATGTAAACGTGGCCCTGGCCGTCGCGCCGGATGGCCGTGTCAAATCCGTCGTGCAACAAGGCCAGCAACGCCTCCACCCCTTCCGGGCTCGTCTGAAACGTTCCTCCCACCGGCATCTGCCGAAGCGCTTCATCCTGGAACTCGATCTTGAGCGTGGTGTATCGCATCAACTCATCGACGACATCACCCAGCGGCTGATCCTGAAAATAGAGGCTGCTCCTTCTCCACGCGAGCAGGCGGCTGAGCTGCGCCGAATCGAGCGCGCGGATCACCTCGGCGCGGCCGTGTGCATCGGCTTGCTGGCCGGCCGTGACGGCAGCCGCCGACAGGGTCAGCGCGGCATCCGAGGGAGGCGAGTCGTTCGCCGTCGCATTGACTACCTGGACCGTGCCCTCGCTAACCGTCACTTCGACGCCCGTGGGCCGCAAATAGACGTTGAACGCCGTGCCGACCGCGCGCACCCAATAATTGCCCGCGCGCACCCAGAAGGGCCGTTGCGTATCGTGGGCGACTTTGAAATAGGCCTCGCCCCGCTCCAGACGAATGACGCGGCTGCTCTGGGTATAATCCACCCACACCCGGCTGTTGGTATTCAGATCGAGCGACGAGCCGCCGGGCAAGGCCACCGCGGCCTGCTCACCGATCGCCGTTTGAAAGCGGGTTTCTTCTTTCTGTTTGTACACATTCCAGCCGGCGGCCAGAACGAACACTGTGATACAGGCGGCCACGGCGCCGGCCAGCCAGCGATTGCGCACAGGCCGCGCAGCGGCCGCGTTCATCGATTGGCCGAAATACACCGCGCGAACCAAGGGCGCGCTTTTCACCAGCTCCTGCCACGTGGCGGAAAGCTCCGCATAGGACTTCGCATGACGGGGATGCGCAGCGAGCCACGCCTCGAAGCGCGCCCGCTCGGTAGACGACACGTCATCGGCGTTCATGCGGGCAAACCAAACGCTGGCCT
>DATHKV010000197.1:0-12545 GCA_035488895.1 Steroidobacteraceae bacterium | reverse complement strand
CGGGATCAAGCCGAGCGTTAAGCCGCTGTCCGGGTCCTGCGCGATCTCCGGTACCGGAATGAATGGTGCCGTCGCGGGATTGAACCACTTGGTCCATCCTGGAGTCGCCGCCGGCGGCGGCACCGTAACGGGCCCCGGGGGCGCTTGGACTCCAGGATCTCCAGGCGGGATCTGCGCCCAGCAGGGCGTGGCCAGGAGCATCACCGTTGCAACGGAAGCAACGGTCGGCACTTTCATCGCAGCAACCGCGCGAAGGAGTGCAGCAGACGATCAATGTCCGCCGCAGCCAATGCTCCCATCGTCGAGATTCGGAACAAGTCCTTGGATAAGTTGCCCTGCCCCGCGTAGATCACAAACCCGTCAGCCTTCAGCGCATCGTGCAGTCGCGGGTAGTCCATGCCCACCGGCAGCGTATAGGCGCGCAGCACCACCGAAGAATCCTTCGGCGAGATGGCCGAATCGATTCCTAACGCGGCGAGCCCGGCGCGGGCACGCTCCGCCAGCTCCGCGTAGCGCTGATATCGAGCGCGCCGCCCTCCCTGTTCGGCATACTCACGCAAGGCTTCGACCAGCGCGTAGTACGCATGCACAGCCGGCGTGAACGGCGTATTGCGTTCATCTTGCAGGCGCGCCAGCCGCAACAAATCCAAGTAGTACGTACGGCTGATCGCGTTCACGAGCTCGCTGCGCCTTACAATCACGAAGGCGGCCCCGGGCACGCCGTGCAGGCACTTGTTGGCCGTGGCCGCGACGGCTGACAGCGCCGGATTCTCGAAGTCGATCGCCTCCGCGCCAAAACTGCTGACGCCATCGACCAACAACGCGGCACCGTGCTTAACGCACAGCGCGAGCAACTCGCCCAGGTCATTCAATCGGCCGGTGGTGGTTTCGTGGTGCACCACGGCGACATGCGTGAAGCGTGCGGCCTCGGGCGCAGAGACCAGTTTCGCTGCGATCGCCGGATAATCGGGTGCTCGCATCCAGTCGCCGATGATGCGCTCGTGGGCAATGCCATAGTGCGTGCAAATCAGCGAAATTCGCTCGCCATAGACTCCGTTCTCGACGACGAGCAGCCGGCCGTTTTGCGGCACCAATGCCGCCACCATGCTCTCGACTGCGGCAGTACCCGACGCTGTCAGCAGCACGGCGGCCCAGCGTGCGGGATCCAAGTCATAAGTTGACAGCAAGCGGCTGCGGGCTTCGTCCTGCAGGTCAAAGAATTCGCTTTCGCGATGGCATAGATCCGGATTTAGCAGACTGCGCCTCACGCGTTCGCTTAACGTGACCGGGCCGGGATTGAGCAGCAGCACTAGTGGGCCCTACTCGGCGCACCGATGTGCTGCATCAAACGCATCTTCACCTCGACGGGCGTAACAGACGGGCGCGGCAGATCAGAGGGCGTCCCTGGTCGGATCAAAAGCCGGGCAAAGCGCGCACCCTCGAGCGCGGGTTCGTTTAGCCAGGCAGCAATCCGATCAAGTTGGTCTGTTTCCAACGCCGAGGCATAACGGCATCCGGCCGCTACCTGTGCAAAGCTGATCCGAGGCGAAACCGTTGCCTGGCCACCGGTGGAGTCGTGCACCCCATTGTCCAGCAAGAGGTGCCACAAATTGCCCGGGCCGTACACTCCCGCGGTCGCGAACGCGCCGAGGCGCATAAGCGCCGCTCCGTCGCCGTCCAATGCGATCACGCGCAGGTCGGGACGGGCCAGTGCCAATCCCAGCGCCAGCGGCAGCACGCACCCCATTGAGCCGACCATATAGAGATGATTGACGCGATCCTGTATCGCGTACAGTTCGCGTCCACAGAATCCGGTGGATGCCAGCAGCACTGTCGCAGCGGGCGAGGTTTGAGCCACCACAAGGCGCAGCGCCTCCTCGCGGGTCGGCCTCAATCCGGCAGCCGCGCCTTGCGTTGCCTGCACGGCGCTGGGCGGCGCAGAGCGCCCTGCGATCGCCCCAACTCCGGCCTTCAACGGATAGGCCGCCACACTGCCCTTTTGCATCACCAGCGCATAGGGCCGTCCGCTTTGGTCCATGTGCGCCGTTGCACGTTCCAACACGGCGTCGATTTGCGCCGTGTCCGTGGGAAACAACTCCCAGGGAATCTGCATCGTCTCGAGCATTTTGGGAGTAATCGGGCCCATCAAGGCATGCTGCGGTTCATCGGCAATACCGGGTTGAGCACGCCACGTGACGATCAGCAATTGCGGCAGCTGAAAGGTCCAGGTCAACGAAGTCAAAGGGCTGACGGCGTTGCCCAGTCCGGAGTTCTGCATCATGGCAATACCGCGGCCGTGCGTCGCACCCGCACCGCCGCCGAGCGCCACGCCGGCAATGAGCGCCACGGCATCGCCCTCGTTTGCCGCGGATACATAGTGTAGAGCGGGATCCTGCAGCACATAGTTGATGAATGGCGTGAGGAAGGAACACGGCACACCTGCATACCAGTAAAAGCCCCGCGCCCGCGCTGCCTCGACGAAATGCCGCGCCTCGATCATCGATCGAAGGGCGCCTGAGCGTGAGCAAAATCCACAGCCTGTCGCAAGTCGTCCAAATCATTGACGCCGCGCCAGTGTCCGTGAACATACACGACCTCGATGGCCGAACCGGCGGCCGCCAAGGCGTTGAGCAGCGCCGGCAGGTCCAATTCGTCGAAGCGCGGGTCGGCGCGCAGCGTTGCGATCATGGCTTTGAGTTTGCCCAGGCCCGCGCGGCTGACGCCCAGCAATCCAACCCATCGGCCGTTGGGAACACGCTTCTCATCCGCGGTGCTGGTGACGCGCTCCAGCAGCACCGGCGTGCCGAACAGGCCGCGGTCGTCGCTGCGGGAGCAGTAGGCAAAGTCTCGCACCGTGAGATTGCTGTCGCCGGTCATGAGCGAATCCACCACCACGGCAAAATCCGCCTTGGATTCAACCAGGTCTCGCAGCACATAGCTGCGGAACAATAAGTCGCCGTAGGCAATGACCGTATCCGAGTCCAAGGCTTCCACGGCGCAAGCCAGCGAGGCCAATTCCCCCGTTTCGGCGTAGCGCTCGTTCACCACGAGTTTGATTCCGGCCGTATCGATCGCATCGGCCCGGTAACCCCCCACCACGGTAATGTCGTTGATATTTTCCTTCTTGAAGCCGTCGACCAACCAGCGCAGCAGCGGCTTGCCGGCGATGGGCAGCATCACCTTGGGGCGATCTACGGTCATTGCCTCCAGCCCGCTGCCGCGGCTCGCAGCCAGCACGATGGCGGCGCGCGGCGCGCCGGCATTCGACAAATAAATCCTTTCCGCCGCCGAGTACTCCTCGGCGTCTTGCAGACGAAAGATCTCGTTGACCGGCACGATGCGATCCTCGACATTCACCAACGTCTGACTCTCAAATATCTCCTTCGCGACGCTCTGCATGGCGGAGGCCGCCGCGCGCACCAGATGATTGGCCCAGATCACGGTGCTGATGCCTGCCCGGCGAAAAACATCGGTTGGCGTGCTGTAGTAGCGGGTCGGAACAATGACCAAGGGTGCGCGGCGCGCCCATTCCTTGGCGAAGGTCACGATCTCATCCGGCTTCGACAATTTGCTGTGAATGAGAATCGCATCGGCGCCGGCGAGCCGATAAGCTTCCGCGCGGCGTAAAGCCTCCTCCATGCCCCAGCCTGCGATCAGCGCCTCGACCCGCGCCACAATGGAGAAGTTGGCGTCTTGTTGGGTATCTTTGCCGGCCGCTATCTTGCCGACAAACTCCTCGATGTCGGCAAGCGGCTGACGCTCGCCGTTCAAGAAGCTATTGGTTTTGGGGAATTGTTTGTCCTCAATGCAGACGCCCGCAATGCCGCGCTGCTCGAGTTTGCGTACCAGGCGGCGCATATTGTTGAAATTGCCGTACCCCGTGTCGCCGTCGAGCAATATGGGCAGGTCGCTGGCATCCGCCATGAATTCGAGCATGTCCACAACCTGGGTCCAGCTCGCTTCATTATTGTCGCGCACGCCGAACTGCGCAGAAATGCTCAGTCCCGACGCCCAAATGCCCTTGAAGCCGGCCTCGCGCACAATACGCGCTGAAAGACCGTTGTGAGCCTCCATCAGAAACTCCAGTTCCGCGCTCTGCAGCATCTGGCGCAGTTTGGCGCTTCGCGTCGGCGCCGTGTTTCCAGCGCTCCTCTGGTAAGCGGACCCCGCAGTGGGGCGAGTCGTAGTATTCATCGGCCACCTCTCGATAACGGCTGAAGTTGCGGCAAGACTTCTTGAGTCGCACGCACAACATCATTGGGAAAATCTATTTCAATCCAGGGAAATCCTGTTACGTCGGCAACTTCGATCACCTGGCTTCTCTCTCTCAGCAAATCACGCACGGCCTCTTCGTGCGGCATGTTGGCGCGTCCTGTGTCGACGTATCCGGCGACCAAGGCCGCCAGGCGCTCTGACCCCGGCCGGTGGAAGCGAAAAAACCCGACCGACTCGCCGATGGTGTCGAATTTCAAATCCGCTGCCAACTGCTTGCGCAGCTCGATCGGCACGCCGCCTTGCACGCAGAGTTTGACGGGTTCATCGCCGGCCTCAAAATCGCGGTCAATCAGCAAGCGATTTACCGGCCGGGTTCCGGCCACCAAAGCCGACAAGATACGCTCGTCGTACAGCACGTCTGCATCCATCAGCAAGACATCGCCGCCGCGGGTCATGGCCTCAGCGACGGTATGCACGGTCAGCACGCTGCCGAGCTCGAAACTCATGTTGAGGACGATCTCCGGGCGCGGCGTCCAGGCCAAACGATCGAGTTCGGCTTCCACGAGCTCGTGGCGAAAGCCCAGTGCCAACACGACGTCGGTAATGCCGGCGCTCTTCAGCATGGTCAAGTGCCGCTCGAGCAGAGTCATCCCATCGAAGCGCAGCAAACACTTCGGTAGCTGGCTGTCCTCGGGTAGTTGCAGACGAATACCTCGCCCAGCCGCCAAAATGATCGCGCGCATCAAAATCCTTCCATACATCAAGCGTTAGGGATATTAACTCAAGGCGGGGCAGCGCCGGCGGCGGCGGCATCTTCTCGGTTGGCAAACCGCAAGTACAGCAATCCGGGCAAGCCCAACAACAATTCGCGCGCGCGTTTCGCCAGTGATAACGCCAAGGCGGCCCCCGGCGCAAGTCCCGCCAAGGGAGCCAGCAACAAATAACCGCCCTCTTGCACGCCGAGTGCTCCGGGTATCGCGAATCCCGCGCCGCGAATGGCCTGGCCCAAGCTTTCGAGTACAAACGCATCGCGCCAACTGACCGGCGTGCCCAGCAAGCCCGCGATCAAATAAACCTCGCCCGTCCCCACGATCCAGCCGACCAGGCTCAGCAGGAAACTGGCCGTTACGGGCCCGTTGCGCCGATACGTGCCCTGCACGGCAAGATCGATGGCCTGAGCCTGGGCGACCCATTGAGACCAGTCACGCTTGCGCGAAAATCGTCTCACCGCCGACATCAGTTTGCTGAATAGACCCCGCCTCTGAATCAGATAGAAGCCACCCACCTGAACGGCTAAAAAGGCGCTGGCAACCAGCGCCGCGGTTCGCAGCGCCGCAGGCGAGAAATGACCGGCATGCGTCCCCAGCATGACGACGCCGAGCAGCGCGAAGGCAATTTGCGCAAAAGTCTGCACGGTTGTGCTGACGGTGATGGCCGCGGCCGCCTCCTCCATCGGCAAGCCGTGCCGCGCCAGATATCGCGCCATGAGCACCGGGCCGCCGAGCTGTCCCGCGGGCATCAGGCTATTGGCGGATTCGCCCACCCAACGCGCTAGTACGGAATCTCTCATGGGTCTGCGTCTCGACCCCGGCTCGAAGAGTACGCGAATGGCCGCCGCGTCGAGCCACAGCGGCAATAGGTGAAAGGCCGCGACCAGCAGAAGTCCCCAGCCGGCGTGCGCCAGCGTCGCGATGATCGCCGGCAGGTCCTGCGACACCAGGACGGCCACGAACAAGAGCACGCCGATGCTCAAGAGCCAGCTCGCCGTCTTCGTCATTCGCGGCCCAGCAGACGATGGAACACCTGACGGAAGCCAAAATAGGCGAATGCATCCTTCATATTGGAAATGAGCCGCCACCCGGGATGCATCCGCGGGTCTGTCACATACTCGAAGGTCAAGGAGACGCGAGTTTCACCTTCACGCGAAGGGCTGATTCGATGCCGCAGAGCGTCGCCATTGAAGACCACCAAGCCGCCGGGTGGGATCTTGATGGAACCGGATACCAGTTTTGCGCCCCGCTCGCGCGTGTGCAACTGATAATCCAGGCTGCACGAGGAATCGTCGATCACACCGAACAGCAATGTATAGCGCCGGCCAAGATAGTACGAGGTGTCATAGTGCCAGCCGATGTGATCGCCCGCGCGCGTGTAGAAATAAAATGCGTAGGCATGCGGATCCTCGACTGGAGAGAGCTGCAGGCGCTCGCCCGTAAGCTCATCAAGCCAGTCCTTAAGCGCTGTCGACCGGTAGAGTTCGGCGATGATCGGCGCCTGGCTGTCGATGACGTGACGGCTCACGCTGCCCCCCTGTTTATGTCCGGGCAGGTAGTTGCGATTAACCGCACCGTTCACCGCGGCGACCGCGGCGATCAGCTGCTCAGTAAGTGCCGGCGGCAGGAATTCTTTGATATAGAGGAAGGAACCTTGCGAGGCGTACTCGCGGCGCAAGCCCAGCATATCGAGGGAATCCAACCGTGAGACTAAGGCCGGCTCGGCTCCGGTTGCAGTCGCCGCCACGCTTACCCGGCGACCCCAGTCGCCATGCGGCGATCCCGACGCAGCAACCGTTGATAGTCGATGACCACCCAAACAGCGAACAGCGGCGCGCAAATCGCCGCCGTAATCAGTGTGGGCACCAGCGCATTGCTGAGCGTCGCCAAGGGAAACAGGTAGAGCACGTCCTCGGTTTCGAAACCGCCCAGGGAAGCCTGTTGCGTCGCGGCTTTGCCCAGCAACTCCTCGATACGCATGCGCAGGTAAAAAATAAGTGCGACCGCCGTACCGGCCACCACTCCCAAAATCGCCGGCGGAAGGCCCATCTCAACACCGGGCTTTGTCGAAACTCCAATGCCGATCGCGATGAACAGCAAAATCGTCACGGCGGCGTCGCTGGCCAAATCGTAGATATGCCCAATACGGCTGGTCTTTCCGCTCATGCGCGCCAGCTCGCCGTCGGTGTGATCCAGAAAGTTCGAAACGATCAGGAGCAGCGCGGCGAGATTGGACCAAAGATAGCTTCCCGGGATGAAGGCCGCGGCTGCCGCCAGCCCGACTAGCAGACGCAGCGTGGTCAGATGATTAGGCCTCACCCAGGTGTCGATGAGCGGGCTCACGAGACGTCGCGCCAAGCGGGCGTCCCAAGGGCGCTCAACCGCAGCGGCGGGTTGCGGCAAGGGGGGTGGATTTAGCATGGCAGCATCACGGACAGGTATTTTACGTCAGATCTTGCGTGGTCATCAAAGCGAAATATTGAGCGCGTAGGAGCGGCAACGCCCTACGGGCTTATTTCATCGGCACGCCGCAGCGCGCCAGCACGCCACGCAGATCTCGAATCGGGGGGAAAACTTCGTTGTTCCAGTCCGCCCCTTGTGCATCGTAGGCCCGCTGCTCGTATTCAACGATCTCCTTGTCCTCGCGGAAAATATTCTCGGTGAACCAGGTTACGAACGGCCAGACCGCATGAATGATTCCCGGGAAACTCGGTTTCTTCACCGACAGATAGCCATAGGTTCGATTGGTTCGCTGCGCCGCGTCCAGCGGGGTGTAGCCCAACCAGACATCGAGTACCGGTGCGTCGGATTGCTTGATGTCGCGTCCCACCCAGACCTTGAGACTCTGCGTCGGGTAGTCGGTGCGAATGCGCATGTGATCGGAAAAATCCTTCTTGGCCTCGCCGCGCTTGCGCATGAGGTCAACGATGACTTGCTCGCCAACGGACGATTTTCCGTCCGTGCGGCTGAAGCTATACTCCACTTCAGCCCAGTTCTCGCCGTGATTGCGTCCCAGGCAGCGAGCGCGTATCGATCCCATCTGCTTGCGGTGCATGAACTGATGATTCATGTCGAAAAGGTTTTCGTGCATGAAGGTGTAGTGGCACGCGACCTCGCGATTGAGCCTGCGGGTTTTGTAATCCTTGCGCTGCGATGAGCCCAGGCTCGCCGGCACCCTACTCTCGGCGAGCGACGCATCGCCGGGAAAAACAAAAATCAGCCCGTCGATCTCGCGTGCGGGATAACTCCTAACGCCGGTGGGCAGGCGCTCGGGACCCAAGTACGGCACGTTGACGCATTTGCCGCTGCAGTTATAGACCCAGCCATGATAGTGACACTTCAGGTCATCGCCGCTGACGACACCCAGATGCAACGGCACCTGGCGATGCGCGCATCGATCCTCCAACGCGAACACCTTGCCGCTGGTGCCGCGGTACAGAACGATGGGGTCACCGGCGAAGCGCCGGCCCAAGGTCTTGCCCGGCTTCAGTTCATCGGCCCACGCGAGTGGATACCACTGGTCCGGGTGCGCACCGATGCGGCGCAGGTCAACCGCCTCAGCCGGGCTTGCCGGCCGCAGGGTCGCTAAATTCGACAGTTCTTCCGACATTCACGGATTCTACCCGTTCACGGCGGTGCAATGAAATATGGAGAAATTGGAGGCTAAGGTCGGAATCGAACCGGCGTACACGGCTTTGCAGGCCGCTGCATGACCACTCTGCCACTTAGCCCCATCGAAAATAGGAACCCCGGACGGGCCGGGGTTCGCCGCAAGTTTAGCTCATGTACCGGGGCGATGGCAGTCAATCCGCCTCACGCTTGTAGACCACGCCCGATTTCATCACAAATGAGACGTGCTGCAGCAATTTGATATCGCGGAGCGGATCGCCCTTGACCGCGATGATGTCGGCCCATTTGCCGGCTTCGAGTGAACCCACCTTGTCGGACCATCCCATCAGGTCTGCCGCGTTCAAGGTGCCGGCCTGAAGTGCCGCCAGCGGCGACATGCCGAATTGTTCCACGTATACCTCGAGCTCATGCGCATTCAGTCCGTGCGGGTAAACGGCGGCATCGGTACCCAGTGCGACCTTTACATGGGCTGCAATGGCCTTCTTGGCGGTGGCCTTTTCCACGGCGCTCACGTCCATCATTTTCTGATAGTAGAAGGGAGGCAGATGTCCGTTCACTTTTATCCAGTCGATGAGATAGGCGGTCGGCACGAAATACGTGCCATGCGCCTTCATCGCGGCGATGTCTTCGTCGTTCATATAGGAACCGTGCTCGATCGAATCCACGCCCGCTTGTGTCGCCCAGAGAATGCCTTGGGCGCCATGCGCGTGAGCCGCAACCCGGCGACCGAGACGATGCGCATCGGCAACGATGGCTTTGAGTTCCTCCAGGGTGTATTGCGAGGCCTGTGGGTCGTCGCCTTTCGACAGGACTCCCCCCGTCGCGCAGATCTTGATCAGGTCCGCGCCGTACTTGATCACCTCGCGCACCTTGTGCTGCACGGCCTCGACGCCGTCCGCGACGCCGTCGCCCTGCGCGTGGTATTCAAAAGGCAGCAGGTTCTCGTCGCAGTGACCGCCGGTGATGCCTAAGGCCGGGCCGCTGACCTGCATGTGCGGACCGGCAATCAGTTCCGCGTTGATTGCGTCGCGCAAATCCACATCGGCAAAGCCCGCGGCGCCCACATTGCGCACTGAGGTGAAACCCGCTTCGAGTGTGACCTTGGCGTTGTGCGCGCCGATCAGCGCGCTTTTCGCAACGCTCGTCGACAGCTCGTGATACGGATCGAAGTTCGTGTCCATCGTCATGTGGGTGTGGACATCGATCAGGCCCGGCAACACCGTCATGCCGCGCAGATCAATTTCGCGGTCCTGCGGATTTTTCGGCGTCGTGTTGGTCGCTGCGATGCTCGAAATTGCACCGCCGGTGACGATGATCGTCTGGTCAGCGGTTTCGTTGCCGCTGCGAACGTCAAGCACGTGCCCCGCGCGGATCAAAATCCGGCCGGGCGCGGGTGACTCGTCGGCGGCAACCGCAGTCACCGTAATTTGAGTGAATATGAGAGACAGCAAAAGGCCGGCTTGGGCTATGCAGAATTTCATAATTGTTATCACCTATCGGCGAACATGCCGTTCATATTCAAATTATACTCGATCGCCTAACTCATTGGTTTCCCGGCTTATTTCAAGGCAGTTACTTAAAACGCACACGGCGCTCATACTCAAGATCTTTGGGGGAGATCGATCATGAAATGGGCGGGCATGTATCTATTTGGTTTCGTTATCGTCATAGGCGGCATTCTGGCGGCGCTGTGGAAGTTGGGAGTGCTGGAACGCATTGGCACCGCGTGGACTTTGATCGGACTCGCGATTTTGATCGGCATTGGAATCATGATCTCAGTCGCCAATAGCGGCCGCAAAGACAATATTGAGATCGATACCAAATGACTCGCTAGAGCGCGCGAGGCGGCGCCAGCGATATTTCTGACGCGCATTGATCAGCAAACAGAGCTCTGTAGGCTCACTCCCACGGGTTGATCACCGGCGCGCCGGTTGATTCAAAATTTGCGACGTTGCGCGTTACGATCGTCATCCCCCGGACAAGAGCCGTGGAGGCGGTCGACACGGGGCGCTTCAAATTCCACATCTATCGAGTCTTTTTGCGCCAGAGCGTCTGCAAGCGTGGTCATTCCGCCTGTTAGCTTGCGGTATTCCTCGATGCTCAACAAAACGTGGGACGGTTTGCCCCGATCGGTAATAAATACCGGGCCGTCCAACGATGCCTTCTTAGCCTCGCTGGCAGAGTGATTAAATTCGCGACTGGTGATGGTTACAACGCCCTTAGCGCACCTTCCAAGATATTGTAATTACGTTACTGCATTCCCTTTCTCGCCGGTCCCGCTCATTTGATGCTTTGATGTCTTGATGCTATGATGCGCTCACGGATATGACGCAAGGAGCGTGATTTGATGCGTACTACATTAACTTTAGATCCGGACATCATGAGCGCGGCCCGGCAGATCGCCGCCGCGAAATCCAAAAGCATTGGCGAAGTGATATCGGAGCTCGCGCGGCGCGGTCTTGAAGCGCGGAGTAAGGTCGGCACGCGCCAAGGCTTCCCTGTCTTTCAGGTTACGAAAGGTGCGGCACCCCTTACGCCAGACGACGTCCGCCGGGATGAGGACGAAGTGTGAGCGTCAACTTGCTGGATACCAATGTGCTGATTGCATTGTCATGGCCGCACCACGTGCACCACGCCAAAGCGCATGAATGGTTCCATGGCACTGGACGCACGGCATGGGCAACGTGTCCGGTGACCCAAATTGCATTTATTCGCATTTCATCCAACCCGAAGATCATCGCCGATGCAGTAACTCCCCGTGAGGCGCTGGAAGTGCTCAAAAGGATCGTGGAAGTGCCAGGTCATCATTTTTGGCCCGACACGGTTGCACCGACGGACGCCAAGGCGTTTATGAGTGCTGCGTTCGTAGGCCATCGGCAGGTGACGGATGCGTATCTCTTATCCCTGGCTCAACACCACAAAGGCAAACTCGCCACCTTCGACAATGGTATTTCCGAACTGATTCAAGCGAGTAAAGAGCGTAGCCAGCACATCACAGTGATAGAGGCGTAGCCCGCGCTTGAAATGACGCGGACGAAAGTATTGGAGCGGGAAACGAGGCTCGAACTCGCGACCTCAACCTTGGCAAGGTTGCGCTCTACCAACTGAGCTATTCCCGCCCTAAACAGACGCGCAATTGTAGGGCCGTGCCGCCGATAGTCAAGGAAAAGTCGGCGGCCGATGCGGCTAAAGCCTTGAACTGCCCGACATTTTCCGCAGTTGCGTAGGTGCCCGGGGCCCTAAAGTCTCGAACTGTCCCGCAGCTCCGGCCACGCCAGGCGCAAGTACGACACCATTGACCACAGCGTCAGCACCGCCGCGACGGCGGTCAAGACCACGCCGAGCTTATAGATCGCGATGCCGAACAACTGATGATGGAACAACATCATCGACAGCCCGGTTATCTGCATGATGGTTTTGTACTTGGCCAGCTGCGACACTTTGATCCGGCCGCGCGCACCGATCTCCGCCATCCATTCGCGCAGCGCCGAGACCGCTATTTCGCGGCCGATGATGACGACGGCCATGATCACGACGAACCAGCGCGCGTCATCGCTGACGATGAGCACCAGCGCGGCGGCCACGATCAATTTGTCGGCGACGGGGTCGAGAAATGCCCCGAGGCGCGAGGTCAATCCGAGCTTGCGTGCGAAATAGCCGTCCAAGGTGTCGGTAATGCCGGCCAGAGCGAAGCCAACGCCGGCCGCCGGGTGCGCCCACCAAAACGGCAGATAGAACAGAATCACCACGCCGGGGATCATCAGTATGCGCAACCACGTCAGCGTGTTTGGCAGATTGAAATGCGATTTGGGTTTAGCGTCCGGGATGGAGGTGTTCATAGATCACCTGCGCGAGTTCGCGCCCGAGGCCACGAATTTGAACGAAATCATCGATGCCGGCACGCAGTATTCCTTGAAGGCCGCCGAATTG
>DATHKV010000196.1:0-68374 GCA_035488895.1 Steroidobacteraceae bacterium | reverse complement strand
CCTGCTCGATCTGCGCGACTTTCCGATGCCGTTCTTCGATCAGCCCGCAACACCGGCCATGCCGGGTCGCGCGCCCTACAAAAACGAGGTGGTACAGAGATGGACAGCGGCTGTCGCTCAGTCCGACGGCTTCGTCTTCGTTACCCCCGAATACAACTACGGCACCTCTGCCGTCCTCAAGAACGCGATTGATTGGGTCTATCCAGAATGGAATCGCAAGGCGGCCGGCTTCGTGAGCTATGGCTCCGCCATGGGGGCGCGGGCCGTCCAGCAGCTTCGCGAATCGGCGATAGAGGTCCAGCTCGCCCCGATTCGCTCATCGGTCCACATCCCTGTCGCCACATTGTGGGCTCACTACACAGGGGGCGATGTGGAGGCGGGGCTTTCGGAGCTCGAGACGCCTGCCGGGGCGATGATCCACGATCTACTGTGGTGGACCGCTGCACTGAAAACGGCGCGAGCGGCCACGCGCTGACAGCCACCGCATTGCCGCGATTCATCTGAGCACGCATCCGCTCCAGCGATACATCGTATCTAGTTATATGGGCTACCGCGCGCGAAGCCTCGGCACTAGTCTTTCCGAACACGATATCGGTTAAGGAGTACTTGTCATGGCCAGCCTAATTCCCCACGGTGCACGCTCAACGGCAAATCAGGTTCTCGCGGGCGTGGATCTCACTAGAAAATGGATTTTGGTTACGGGATGCGATGAAGAGATCGGATTCGAGACGATGAACGCATTGGCCGCAAACGGTGCCCACGTTTTTGGACTCGCGAATTCTCTGGCCGGCGCACAAAGCGCCTGCGATCAAATCGGCGCGCGGGCAACGCCCATCGAGTGCGATCTGGCCGATCTCGATTCGGTTGCGGCAGCGGCCGAGACGATCAGAGGTCTTCAAGTTTCACTCGATGCGATCATCACCATTGCGGAGGTCCCGAGTCCACCAATGCTGCGCACGAGATATGGGGTCGAAATGCAGTTTTTTTGCAATTATGTGGGTCAGTTTTCCTTGGTGAACCAGCTGTTGGATCTGGTGCGCAACGGCACCGGGCGCATCGTTATCGTGAGCAGCAATGCGAGCGTCATGCAGGCTCCTCCAGAAGGAATCATGTTCGACAATCTCGACGGTCATCGATCTTACGATCCGATGACATTTTATGGACAATCCAAGTTCGCGTTGGCGCTGTATGCGAAGGAGCTATCGCGCCGCTTGCGCCGACGTGCCATCGCGGTGAATTCGTTCCATCCCGGGGCCACTACGGGGAAGGGTTTATTCAACGAGCTGTTCAGTCCCTTGCGGGCGGTGCGATCAATGGTGCAACAGTTCTTGAAATCGGCCGGCCAGCGGGCGGCAACAGGTGCGTTGCTTGCGGCCAGTCCCTATGTCACTGGGATTACCGGCGAGTACTGGTCGGACTGTCAAGTTGCCAAGGGGAATCCGCTTCTGAACGACATTGAACTTGCACAGCGTCTCTGGCAGGTCTCGGCGCAGATTGTTGAGCGAATAAGAAACTCAACCCGAACCAACCCCGTTTCGACACTACCCTTCACTCATGCAAGCAAACGGAGAACAGACCGAGGCGATACGTTTCACCCCGTGCGCTCTTCCAGCTGCTGGTAGTCTCTCCTGGTGGGCCCCGTATAGAGCTGGCGCGGACGGCCGATTCTCATATGTGGATCGGAGACCATTTCCTGCCAATGGGCAACCCAGCCGGCGGTGCGTGCGATCGCGAACATGACCGTGAACATGGAACGCGGAATTCCGAGGGCGCTGTAGATGATGCCCGAATAAAAATCGACATTCGGGTACAACTTGCGCGATACGAAGTAGTCATCCTTGAGCGCGATTTCCTCTAGCTTCAGAGCCAGCTCGAACAGCGGGTCATTGCCCTTACCCATCCTTTCAAGCACGCGGTAACACATGCTGCGGATGATCTTGGCACGGGGGTCGACATTTTTGTAGACGCGGTGACCAAAGCCCATCAAACGCACGCCGTCCGACTTCTCTTTGACGCGCGCCAGAAATTGGCCGATGTTTGCCGCCGAGCCGATGCCGTTCAGCATATCAAGTACCGCCTCGTTTGCGCCGCCGTGCGCAGGACCCCATAGCGCCGAAACCCCGGCGGATATTGCCGCGTAGGGATTTACCCCGGTGCTTCCCGCGAGCCGCACCGTCGAGGTGCTGGCGTTTTGCTCATGGTCCGCATGCAGAACGAACAGCAAATCGAGCGCTTCCACGGCCACCGGATCGGGGGTGTAGGGCTCGCATGGGACCGCAAAGAACATGTTGAGCATGTTGGCGCAATAAGACAGGTCGTTACGCGGATAGATAAAGGGCTGACCCAGGGAGTGCTTGTAGGCCGCAGCTGCGATGGTCGGCAGTTTGGCAATGATGCGATGGGCGAAAATCTCCCGCTGGTGAGGATCGTGGATATCGGTGGTGTCGTAATAGAAGGCGGCCATCGAGGCGACCATCGCGGAAAGCATCGCCATGGGATGCGCGTTGTGATGGAAGCCCCGAAAGAATCGCAGCAAGCGTTCGTTGACCATGGTGTGCCGGGTTATTGAATCCCGAAATACCTTGTGCTGCGCCTTGGTGGGCAACGAGCCGTTGATCAGCAGATCGGCGACTTCCAGATAGCCGGAGTGCTCTGCGAGTTGTTCAACAGGATAACCGCGGTACAAGAGCACCCCCGCATCGCCATCGATATACGTGATCTTGCTCTCGGTGCTGGCGGTGGACATGAAACCCGGGTCAAACGTGAATACCCCCAAGTCTCTGGTTAGATGCGAAATATCGAGCACGTCGGGTCCGAGGGTGCCGGACATGATGCTAAGATCAGCGGCCCTGTGGGTGACGGGATTCTTGAGTTCGTATTTCGCTGTAGCGCTCATTGGCATGGGAGCTCCGGGAGTCGGAATGAATGGATGAACCCTAGGCTAAGGCGTAAATACCCGACCTAGAAGCCTCTATCTCTCGATAGGAGCCATCGTCAACAACGATATATGCCATCGAGAAATAGAGGCTACACAGCTAGAGCGTCCGGAGCTACTCTCCGGCCATGCAACATTCATCCGCGGCGGTGCCCAGTGTTTATCCTCGCGCTCTCGCGGTAAGCGCCAATCTCAGCGACCACAGTCTCGTGCGGTGTGCCCAGTCTGGCAACGCCCAAGCCTTCGACCGGTTGGTGCTCAAGTACCGGTCCCGAATAGTAGATCTGGCAATGCGCTACACGCGCAATCGTGCCGATGCGGAAGACGCCACTCAGGAAACGTTCATCAAGGCGTACCGGGGGCTGCGGCATTTTCGATGTGACAGCGCGTTTTACACATGGCTCTACCGCATCGCCAGTAATTGCGCCAGAAATCTCTTGAAGGCACGCCGCCACGATTCATTCAAAAATGCCATCGACTTCTCGGACTTCCAGCATGCTGTCCGCCATCCAACGCGCCTGTGGGATATGGAAACGCCGGAGGAACTGGCGCTTACGGCAGACATCCGCGGGATGGCGAACGCCGCTCTCGAGGGCCTGTCCGAGGAGCATCGCACTGCAATCAAATTGCGCGAAATCGATGGGTTGAGTTATCAGCAGATCGCTTCGGCGATGTCCATCCCGATCGGCACGGTACGTTCACGTGTTTTCAGGGCGCGCGACATCATCGATCATAAGTTGCGTCGCGTTCATGACGGCGGTCTGGGTCGCCATACGCCGCATCGTCCGCGTCATGCGTGACCTGAGCGCTGCTGCGATCTCACGCGGTCCGCGCCGGCTGTTCGCTGTCGTCGATTTGCGAGGATAGTCTCTCTGAATGCAACTTGCGCATCATCCTCTCCGTTCTGCGCTGATTCGCTCTAAGCTCCCGGAGAAGCGCGTACTCGCTTCTGAAGCAAGCGGCCGCCATTCCAATGCCGCATACGATTAGGCCGAATAAAATGTCGTCGACGTTCATAGATTGTGCACGACTCACCCCAATGCTCCACTGCACTTAAGAGTATTACGGGTATACGCACCGTCGATAGCCTGTTTTTTTAGATAGGATGTATCGACTCGACGGATACATCTGTACTGCTCAAACGAAGGTCAATCTCAGTGGACGTGCGTGATGTGCCGTGACCGAAGAGACCGCGGCGCTTGATGGCATTTGCAACTGTCCTGGGGACCATGTTTTCCCATTGGAGATCATGGTCTCGGATTTTTTTCAGCGCATCCCGGGAGAATATACCGAGAATGTTCGCGTCGAATCCGACTATGTTGTCGATGAAATGATTTTCAAGTAGATGCGCATAAAGGCTTGCGAGGTGATCGACAACCCTGGCGTTCTTAGCGGTGATCAGGACATGCGGCGCGGTTGATTGTGCTGCCGTGACAGCCCGTTTGGACTCCGCGATGTATCGGACGTAGGCCTCGCCGCTCATGGGATAGACGTATAGTTTGACTGCGTTCCTGAAAAGGCGCCCAAACGATTCCAGGATGCCGCCCTCGAGACTGTCGTAGTACTTCTCATTGAATATTTCCAGCAGATTATTGATTCCAATGGCGACACCAATCATTTCCTTGGTGTAGCGTCGGAAATATGAGGTGAGCCGGTAGTACTCTGAATAGTTCGAGATGAGAACTGTAAAGCCAATGTCGGCCAGCAGGTCCACCCTCGATAGAAAATCGCGTGCATCGAGCGCGCCTTCGGAGAGCAAGTTGTTCATGGTGATTTCCATGAGTACGACCACCTCCTTGCCCTTCACCGGCGGCTCCTGCACAAATTGCGCCGTGGCACAGGCGATCATGTCGACATTCACATGCGTAACCGGCCGAAAACTGCCCCTTTCAACGAGAATCGCCTTCTTGTGCAAGATCTCTGAAGGCTGGAGGACTTCGCCTTGAGGCCCGAACATGACCGCGTTGGTGAGCTTGCATTCCACGAGGTGAAGCGCCATGAGACGATTGTCGACCGTCTCGAAGCAGTGCCCCGAAAAGTGCAGCATATCGGCCTCAATTCTGTCTGTACCGAGGTTGTCGTGCAGCGACTCGATCAATTGCCTTGGATCTCCGCGAAGATAGAGGGCACCGTAGATCAGATTGACCCCAACGATGCCGAGTGCCTGCTGCTGCAGGACGGTATCCTTGTCCCACATGCGGACATGGAGGACAATTTCGCTCGGCTCGCTCAACGGGGCAGCCTGAAACCGGATGCCCAACCAACCGTGCGCGTCGTTGCTTCCCTGGTGGTTGCCGGTGGCAACCGTGTCTGCGAAGACGAAGAAATTCGTTCGGTCGGCGCGAATTGCGGATAGGCGCTCGACGAGAAGCCCATATTCGTGTTCCAGCATCAGATTTAAGCGCTCACGACACACATATCGTGGGGATTTCCCATAGATTGCGTCGCTGAAGACCATGTCGTACGCGGAAATGGACTTGGCAATTGTCCCCGATGCACCGCCCGCGTGAAAGAATTCGCGTGCGACCTCCTGGCCCGCCCCGATCTCTGCGAAAGTCCCGTATACAGGCGCGTCGAAATTTATTCGGCGCGCCTTCTGTGTTGTCGTGAGAAGTTCCTTTTTCGCTTCCACGCTCATTGCGTTGAACGACATTGATGGTCAGAGGCGAAATTCGGCGCGCTTTTCTTCGGCCATGGCCCGTTCCACAGCTTCGATTTCGTTTTGCACCCGCACAAGGTCATCGCCGTTGAGCTCACTGGTAACAGTGGCCTTAATACCCTCGACAAGGGCGCGGCGTCGCCGGATGAGCTGGTCACGTAGTACTGACAGCTTTTGGCTCTCGGTCATCGGTATCTCCTAAGTGAATGGCAGTTCGGCGAGGTTAGTAGCCGCGGAGGTGGTTCAGAAGCCGATATTTCTCGATGGCTTCCATCGTCTAAACCGATCCAAAGCTGGCCGGCGGGCCAAGACCATCCATCGATAGAATCGATAGGCGCCATCGAAATATATGGGCTTTCGCGTTAACCTCAGATGACTTAAATTATCACGGGTTTTGTTCCAGATTCGGGAGGCCGTTGTACTGGTGCCCACAGGCCTAACTTGCTAGCCTATATACCGCGCGCAGGGTTATAGGCGGGGTAGATATATGCTCGACGGCGTATCACTGGATCAACTGCGCACTTTCATAGCTGCCGCGGACGAGGGGAGCTTCTCGGCGGCCGGCCGCCGGCTGCGCCGTGCCCAGTCAGTGGTGAGTCAGACGCTGGCCAATCTTGAAGGTCAACTCGGCGTGAAACTCTTCGATCGAAGCGGACACCTTCCGGTGCTGACGGATCAGGGCCGCGCGCTTCTCGCCGATGCGCGAGCGGTGGCGGGGGACGTCGACCTTCTCAAAGCTCGAGCGAAAAGTCTGGCTGGCGGCCTTGAACCTGAGCTGAGCGTGGCCGTCGACGTCATGTTTCCGGAGGTGGCTTTCACTCACGCAGTGGCTGCTTTTCAAAAAGAATTTCCTGCGACGCTGCTTAGATTCGACATTGAGTCGAGTGCCGTGATCGAGCCGGTGGTCGACGGACGCTGCGCCATCGGTGTGGTGGGATCATGGGCGCTTATGCCCCCGCAACTCAGCCACGAAGCGTTGCTGTCAGTTAGGGTGCCCATGGTTGTATCGCCAACGCACCCGCTGGCAAGTCGCCGCGGGCGGATACCAGTAACTGTTCTCGCCGAACACATCCAGGTCTCGCATATCGATATTTGCGATATGACGCGCGCCTTGGGCGCATCCCGCGCGAAGTACCAGAAAAGCTGGCGACTCTCCCACTTCGGCGCCAAGCTGGCCTTCCTGCGCGCGGGCTTGGGCTTCGGCGGCATGCCGCTGCATACCATCGAGGCGGACCTCGCAAGCGGCGCGCTCGTTGAAATCACGGCCGAAGATGCGCCGCTCGGAGGCCATGTGATAGAGATGGCTGCCATCTACCGTACCGACAGTCCGCCAGGGCCGGCCGGTCGTTGGTTCATCGACCGCCTCAAGCAAGCGCAGGCGCTGCCCCTGAAACGAGAACTGTCTCGAGCACAGGCGGTTTCCGTTGCCGCCAAAGCTGCGCGATCGCGGCCTTCTCGGCGTTTGCTGGCATCGACGCGAAGGCGAAGCCGTTGACGGCAAACTAGGTTGTCGATTCTGCGCCTTTGAATATTCCTACCGCGTGGCGACAACCCCGTTCATCGGGCTATCCGCGGGACAGGGGATCGATTCCGTCCGCGCCATTTCATGTGACGTCGCTTTGTCATCGTCGGCGGGCGGGAACACGGTCCACAAGCGTCCGGATTCAGCGCATTGGTACGCGTAGTGGAAGAGTGGACGCCTGATGCGGGCGCTAAAATCAAAGGCATCCGGGAGGGGATAGTCGGACGGCAATGACGAATATTGCAGGTCTGCGCCTTCAAGTTGAGCAGTTGCTGCGGTCAGTTGCAGGCTCGTCAACAACAAGTGGTCCAATCCGACTCGAATGCTTCTCGACAGTATTGCGCGAGCCGTCAAGCGAGTCGTTTGCGCTCCTCCGCTCAACGCGCCATCAACAATGACGAAAACCGCTGCGCGGCCCGCTCCCGGGACGCTTCGCGATGCTTGCAGGAGCGCGGGGGGCACGAAGAACGGTACGGTGGCGGCCCCATCAACGTGCGCTTGATCACCGCTCAAACCATCCTGCGCAACCCGAATGATGACCGGCGGAAACATGCCGGGCACGCTTGCCGATGCCACCAACACTTCGCAAATCAGTGTTCTCGCCGAGGAGCCGCCGTTTTTCGCAATCGCGCCCAGGTCCCAAACTACAGGCTCGCCGCTCGCGACATCCGTGGTCGCCACCAGCAGCAGGCGCCCCTTGGCCGCTTCGCGCGCGATTGCTTTGATCATTTCGTCCGAAACGTATGCCTCAATCAGCTGCCGTAAAGGTCTGCCACTGTAGAAGCTCGAACCGAAAATCACACCCAGTCCCCGAGATTGCAGCAGGCTCTCTCCCTCGGCGCCCGTAAAGGCGTCGAGGAGCTGCGCATCCCAGGAGGGTCCGAGGAATGCATAGGGTGCGACCAGTGCGCCTGCACTGACGCCGGTTACGACGTCGAACTCCGGGCGCATACCGGTGCGGGTAAGGCCGGCAACGGCACCCGCGCCGAACGCGCCGCCCGCGCCGCCCCCGGAGAGTGCAAGAATTGTGAGCGGTTTTCCCGCGCGCGCCGCACGCAGTTGCTTGGCCGCAGTCACGGAGGACAGCTCCGAGAATTGTTGATCGGAACCCAGCGTGCGAAAAGTCATGGGTCGTTCCGCACGCTGCCGCCCATCGACCGACGATTTCGATTCACCGAGTGCGAGTCCGGCGCATCCTTCGAGCATGAGCAAGCAAAGGAGGCAGAGGAAGAACAACAGTATATTGATGACGCGCACAAGCTAAGCGTAGGAGCCGGGGGCCCAACTTGCCAGCCAATATCTTTCGATACGAAGTATCGCTTTCAGAGATAAGCAGCAGTGAGGAAATGCCTCACCCGTGCGCACCTTTATCGCTCCAGACGATGGACGCCATCTAAAGATATAGGCTACCTAGCTGGAATGAGCGGCATTAACCTTATACGGATGAGGAAACTGCAACCGCTCAGAGATCTTCGACGATGTGGCTCGTGATCGCAGGCCTATTAAGTCTCGGTTTTGGGGTCTTGGCGCTGATTGGACTCTTGGCGGTGGTCAAAGAGTTATTTTTCGACAGTCCCCCTGACGCTAACCTCGCGAACGCCGGTACCGCAGGTCGGCATGGCGTTGGCGGCCGTGACTCCGTGCGACGATGCGTGGTGACGCGATGAGCGGGGAGGGGCCTGTGGACGTCGGCGCTCGGCCGGCGGTCGCCGCCGCGCGCAAGACTCGGCTGCAAAAACTTCGATGGCCGCTGATGTCGCTCGCGCTTGTGGTTGTCATCGGCGGCGGCGCCTATGTGTATTTCACCGGCGGCCGGTATCAGAGCACCGATGACGCCTACGCGCAGGCCGCCACGGTGTCGATCAGCTCCAGGGTCGCCGGGCAGGTCAGCGAGATCGAGGTGCGCGACAATGAGCTCGTGCGCCGCGGCGCGACGCTGTTTAAATTGGACGACGCGCCGTACCGCATTGCCGTCAGCGACGCTGCAGCGCGCCTGGCGGATACGAGGCTGCAAATCGAGTCGCTCAAATCGACTTACCGTCAGCGACAGGTCGAGTTGCATGCGGCGCGAGATACCCAGGCCTACGCGCAGCAGCAATACGATCGCCAGACCCGGCTCCTGAAGACCGGCATCGCGTCGCAGGCGCAGTTCGATCAGGCCGCCCATGCGCTCGATGCCGCGCGACAACAAGTCGCCAACGTCCAGCAGCAGATCGGCGTCGCACTCGCCAATTTGGGAGGAGATCCGAATATTCCTCCTGAACGTCATCCCTTGGTCGCCCAGGCCCAAGCCGCACTCGACCGTGCGCAGCTCAACCTATCCTATACGGTGATCAGCGCACCAATGGATGGCGTGGTCGCCAAAGTGGAGCAGCTGCAAGTCGGCGATACCATTGCGGCGTCCGCACCGGTATTCGCCTTGGTGTCGACGGGCGATGTCTGGATCGAGGCGAACTTCAAGGAAGTTCAGCTTGCTCACATGCGTCCGGGTCAGGTGGCGACCGTGAAGATCGATCGATACCCCGGCAGACGATTTTCGGCCAAGGTCACGAGCGTGAGCCCGAGTACTGGTTCGCAGTTTTCATTGTTGCCGCCGGAGAACGCGACCGGCAACTGGGTCAAGGTCGTCCAGCGTGTTCCCGTACGCCTTCAGCTGGTTCAATCCGATGCGGAGTTCGCTTTGCAGGCCGGGTTGAGCGCCGATGTGACTGTCGATACGCGCACCGGTGATCCTAAGGTGGCGGACGCGAACGAACCCAGCCCTGCTGGCGCGGTGGCACATTGAGCAGCGCCGCTGCCAAAACACCCGAGATGGATGGGGCGCGCCGTACGCTCATCACGGCCTCCGTCATGCTGGCGTCGTTCATGTCGGCGCTCGACACCACAATCGCCAACGTCGCGCTGCCTCGCATTCAAGGTTCGGTCTCCGCCACGCAAGACCAGATAACCTGGGTACTGACCTCGTACATCGTCGCGGCAGCGATCATGACGCCCTTGAGCGGTTGGCTCGCCGGCCAAATCGGCCGCAAGAAAGTGTTTCTGTATTCGGTCGCGGGGTTCACCGTGGCGTCCATGCTGTGCGGCGCCGCGCAATCCTTGCCGCAAATAGTCCTGGCGCGGTTGATACAGGGGCTGTGTGGCGCCGCGCTGATCCCGTTGTCGCAGGCGGTGTTGCTGGACATCAATCCGCCGGCGCGTCACGCGCGCGCGATGGCTGTCTGGGTGATGGGCGCGACGTTAGGTCCTATCGTCGGTCCCGCCCTCGGCGGCTGGTTGACCGAGGACTACAATTGGCGTTGGGTGTTCTATATCAATGTCCCGTTCGGGATCCTTGCATTCCTCGGTATTATGACTTTTCTTCCGGAGGGGGTGATTCGCAAGTCGCGTTTCGATTTCTTTGGGTTTGCCGCGTTGAGTGTGGCGATAGCCTCCCTTCAGGTCATGCTCGATCGCGGTCAATTGAAGGACTGGTTCAGTTCCACGGAAATCTGGATCGAGGCCATCGTTTCCGCAGTGGCCTTCTATTGGTTCGTCATTCACATGCTGACCACGACCGAGCGGCGCTTCGTGAGTCCTGCGCTCTTCAAGGACCGAAATTTCATTACCGGCAACGTGGTCATTTTCGTCGTGGGGGCGGTCCTGTATGCGACCCTGGCGCTGCTGCCGCCGCTGCTGCAGGATCTGCTCAACTACCCCGTGGTAACGACTGGTCTGGTGACGGCGCCACGCGGCGCAGGAACGCTCGCTGCGATGTTTATCGTCGGACGCCTCATGGGCAAGGTCGATGTCCGCCTGATCATCGCCGCCGGCTTTGGGCTGTCTGCCCTGTCCTCGTGGCAAATGACCGGCTTCGATGTGCAGATGGACTCCACCATGGTCGTGTGGTCCGGCATTTTGCAGGGACTGGGAACCGGCTTTGTCTATGTACCGCTCGCAGCCGCAACTTTCGCAACTCTAATCCCGACTCTGCGAGACGAAGGCACCGCGCTCTTCAGCCTTACCCGCAACCTCGGCAGCAGCATCGGCATTTCCGTAGTGAACACGCTGTTGACACGCAATACGCAGATCATGCATGCGACGCTTGGCGAGCACGTGAACCGCTACAGCCCGGTTCTGCGCGCGCAGATGCCGGACGGAGCGCCGAGCTTGCGCACCATGGCGGGATTGAATGCAACCGTAACCGAGCAGGCGGCCATGATCGCCTACAACAACGATTTCAAATTGATGCTGCTGCTGAGCCTGGCGGCGATTCCGCTGGTGTTTCTGTTGCGCAAAGGTCGCAGTTCCGCCGAGCCGGTTCATATCGAGTGAACATGATGCGAAGTTGGCCCCTGGATTTGAGGACGTTGCTGCTGTCCTGCGTGCTGACCTTGGGCGGCTGTGCTGCGGGTCCCGACTTCACGCGCCCTGTGCCGCCGTCCGCCACGCGCTATACGGCGGAATCTTTGCGCGGCGAGGGCTCTTCAGCGGATGGTCAGCATCAACACGTCGCCCTCGGCCAAAACATCGAGGGCGCCTGGTGGACCCTGTTCCGTTCCGATGCCATCGATCAGCTCGTTTCCCAGGCGGTGGAACACAATCGCACTCTGACAGCATCCATGGCCACGCTCGCACAGGCTCAAGAGCTCGCGTTGGCGCGAGCGGGTGCGCGGTACCCGCAAGTGGACCTTACCGGCGGAGCCGGTCGTCAGCAGTATGGGAAAGAGTTTCTGGGCCCGATTGGAATTGCACCTTTCACATATTTCGCTGTCGGGCCCACCGTAAGCTACGCGCTCGACTATACCGGGGGAGTTGCGAGAAGCGTGGAGCAACAGTACGCGCTGGCCGAGGTGGAACGACATCAACTCGACGCCGCATATCTGACGGTCACGGGCCAGGCCGTCATGCAGACGCTCACGATCGCATCAGTCCGTGCACAGATCGCGACCATTGAAACCATTCTCGCGCAGGACCGCGATAACCTGCGGCTCGTGCAGACGGCGTTCGACAGTGGATCGGTGGCACGCGAAGACGTCCTGAGCGCGCAGAGCCAGATTGCGAACGACATGACCCTGCTGCCGCCGTTGCGCCAGGAGCTTGCCAGGGCGCGGCACGCGTTGTCGGTGGTGCTCGGACGCGCTCCGGCAGGTGAGTTGCCTGACGATATGGATCTTGCGCAAATCACGCTGCCGCTACAGGTGCCGGTGACTTTGCCCTCGGAACTCGCGCATCGCCGGCCCGACATTCTTGCCGCGGAGGCGCGGCTGCATGCGGCGACCAGCGCCGTAGGGGTCGCACAGTCCAACTTGTATCCGAAAATTCAGCTTACCGCATCAGTGGGGCAGCAATCACTCAAAGCGGACCAGATCTTCGACCGGGCGAGCAATGCGTGGAGCATCATCGCAGGTTTCACCGCGCCGATTTTCGACGGTGGAACGCTGCGCGCCGAGAAGCGTGCGGCGATCGATGCGATGCATGCCAGCGCGGCCGCCTATGAGCAGACGGTTCTGGAGGCCTTCGCGCAAGTAGCCGACCTGCTTGAAGGATTGGACCATGACGCGGAACAGCTGGACGCCCAAGATCACGCGCAACAAGCCGCGCAGAGCAGTCTTGAACTGGCGCGCATCAGCTATAAGGAAGGCAATGCGGGGGTCCTGCAGGTATTGGATGCCGAGCGCTCGTATCAACAGGCCCGCCTCGGGTATGTCAGGGCGAAAGCGCAGCGTTATCTCGATACCGTGCAGCTCTTCTTGGCGCTGGGAGGCACGAGCCCGAGTGCGCCGCTTGGCGCTGCCTTCTCCCAGCCGCCACCCAATCGCGAAATCGCACAGCCACGAAGCGAGGCACCTCATGTACTTTGAATTCTCCAGTGGAAATTCTGTTCGCGTGAACGATGAGTCCCGCCAGGCTTTTGATCTGGACGAGCGGTTTGAATTCGCGCTGCGCAATGCCGCGAAGGCATGGCGGCAGGCTGTAGACCGTCGTTTGCGTCGTTTGGGTGTGGATCGCATCAGTTGGATGACGATCACCGCCGCGACGCAGGCTCGCTCGCCCTTGTCTCAGTCAGCTCTGGCCGATGCGCTCGCGGTTTCGCGTGCATCAATGGTGCATACGATCGATCGCCTGGCGAAGAACGGGTTCGTGAAGCGGGAGTCATCGGCTTTCGACAGAAGACAAAAGCGTATCGTAGTGACCGATGCCGGCGCGCAACTCTACTCCCTTCTAAAGGACGAAGTGACGGGCGTTCGACGTCAGGTCTTGACCGTTGTTGAGCCGGAAAAGCTGGTTCATCTGACGGACTTGCTCGAGAAACTGCAAGAACTCTTGCGGCCGCCATCAGCGAGTTGAGCGACTCGCCGGCGCGGTTAGCGGCGCCTAGATGTAGGTCGTATCAATCCGATTGTGGCTGATTCGGACCGGACACACCGTCATACTAAAGTGTGATATCCGGCCGGCCGGCCATGTTCTACACTCCGGAAATAACCACCCGCCGGGGACACGCGCATATAAGGGATGCATCGTGGCTAAGAGCAAGTCTATTAGTCGGGAAGGGGCTAGGCAGCGTCGCAACGCGCCGCTAATTACGCCAAGCGATCTGGGCGCAGACGCTTCCGCGGACATTGCGGGGGGCATGAATGGAATTCTTGCCGATGTGTTCGCGCTTTACCTGAAGACCAAGAATTTCCACTGGCATATGAGCGGTCCGCACTTCCGCGACTACCACCTGCTGCTGGACGAGCATGCAGATCAATTGTACGCGATGACCGATCCGATCGCCGAAAGGATAAGAAAAACGGGCGGGTCAACCTTGCGCTCGATCGGGCATATTGCACGCATCCAGCGAATCAAGGATAACGACGCCGAATTCGTCGACCCGCTCGACATGCTGGCCGAACTGCGCGAGGACAACCAGACCTTGGCAGCCCGGCTGCGCGAAGTACACGATATGGTCGACGAACACCGGGATATCGCAACGGCCAGCCTGATTGAGAACTGGATTGATGAAACTGAACGGCGCACTTGGTTCCTTTTTGAATCCAGCCGGCGTGCCCGCTAAATGACCAAATAATAAAGACTGAGAGGTCTCGTAGCATGAAATCGTCTCCCCTCGAGCGCGGCGCCCGATTTGCGTTGTTGACGCTCGGCCTGGCGGCATACAGCGTTTCTCTGTCGGCCTCGGGCGCGTCGGCCGCCGGCCCTGATGTCACGGCTCCCCAAATGATCGATGCTTTTGAGGGCACCTTCGGCGTACACCCGGGGCAACGCCGGAACCACATCAAGGGCACCTGCGCCGCGGGCGATTTCGTCGGCAGCGCTGATACGGCGGCCTTCAGCCGCTCGCCACTCTTCTCGGGCAAAACAATTCCGGTCATCGCGCGGTTCTCACTGGGAGGAGGGAGTCCGGAAGTACCGGACGCGGCGCCGGCGCCGCGCGGCATGGCGCTCGAGTTTCGACTCGAGGGTGGGGCGAAGCAACACATCACGATGATCGACGCCCCTATCTTTGCCGCAGCCTCGCCCGCTTCGTTCCGCGATCTCCTCCTCGCCGCGAAGCCTGATCCAAAGACGGGGCAGCCCGACCCGGAAAAGCTCAAGGCCTATGCCGCCACGCATCCCGACTCGATGGCTCTCACCGAGCTATCGAGCCACCATACTCCGACGGCGAACTACTATCAGGCCACTTACTTCAGCATTCACACCTTTAAGTTCATTGATGCGAAAGGCACCGAGCATCCAGTGAGATGGCGGTTCGTACCCCGTGATGGCACGAAGGAGATGACCGCTGCTGAAATGAAAGCGGCGCCGCATGAATTCCTCGAAAAGAATCTCATCGAGCGAACCGGTAAAGCGCCGGCGCTGTGGGACATGATCGTCTATGTGGGCGAGCCCGGCGACCCGCAGGACAACCCGACGTTAGCGTGGCCGGAGACGCGCAAGCATTTCACCGCCGGCACGCTCACCATTACCCAGGCGACGCCGCAGCAGAAGGGCGTGGCGTGTGAGCCCATCAACTTCGACCCCTTGGTCATGGCGGACGGCATCGCCCCAACCAACGATCCGATATTGCGCTTCCGCTCACCGGCGTACGCGGTCTCGTTCGTGAAACGCTTGTCGGGTCAGTGATGCATTTGCCAGCCGTCTCGAGAGAGGATCCGGTCGCACAGAACTTAAGTAAACGATCACTTGCCGAGGAATAGCAATGTCAAAAGTCACGAGGCGTTCTTTTGTAACGACGGTAGGCGCCGCGATTCCAGCCGCGGTCATGATGCAGACGCCGGCCGAAGCGGCGGCGGCACCCGCGAAGAGTGCCCGTGTTGATACCCCCGCCGTCAAACCCGTTTATCTCTTTTTCAACGCGGACGAGGCGGTCTTTATCGAAGCCGCGTGCGAGAGGCTGATCCCCGCCGATGAGTCAGGTCCGGGTGCACTCGGCGCCGGGGTGCCTAATTATCTCGATAAACAGCTAGGAGGTGCCTGGGGTGCTGGGGAGCGCCTGTATCGCAGCGGCCCATGGCAGGTCGGCACGCCGTCGCAGGGCTATCAGCTGCCATTTACGCCGGCTGAGCTCTTTCGGGCATCGCTTCGCGCGATCAATCGTGACCTGGCGGCGCATCACACGCCATTCAGTGCAATGTCGGCTGATGATCAAGATGCGTACCTCAAATCTCTGGAGTCCGGCGCACATGATCTCGACGGTGTGCCATCGGCAGTTTTCTTCGACCTGATGTTGAAGATGACGGTGGAAGGCTTCTTCAGCGATCCAGTGTACGGGGGTAACCGGGACATGGTCGCGTGGCGAATGATTGGATTCCCTGGCGCGTACGCCGACTACTACGAAGCAATCGATCGACACGGCGTGAAGTTCGTTCGTGAGCCGATGAGTCTGGCCGAGGATGGGCAGGGTCATATCCATGTGCGTCAAGACATCCCGGCCAATCTCTAGGAGCAATCGTCATGGCACAGCGCCTCAAAGAAGTGGATGTCGTGGTGATCGGGGTAGGCATGGTGGGCAGTATCGTTGCCAAGGAATTGGCGGCCGCCGGCTACAAGGTGGTGGGCCTGGAACGGGGCCAAACGCGATCCACAGTACCGGAGTTTCAGAGTCCCGCCATTCATGACGAATTGCGCTTCGATATACGCAAAGCGCTGATGCAGGACAACACTCGAGAACCGGTGACCTTTCGAAATCAAGGTTCACAGGTGGCTTTGCCCGTGAGACGTTGGGAGTCGTTTCTACCCGGGACCGGACTCGGCGGCTCCATGGTGCACTGGAACGGTCAGACGTATCGCTTCCAGGCGAACGACTTTCAGCTTGCCACGCGCACCCGTGAGCGTTACGGCAAGAATTTTCTCGACTCCGACCTGAGCATCCAGGATTGGGGCGTAACCTACGATGAACTCGAACCGCACTACGACCGTTTCGAGTACCTCTTGGGCACGAGCGGCAAGGCCGGCAATATCAAGGGCCAGATTCAGCCGGGCGGCGATCCGCACGAATCGCCGCGATCGCGCGAGTATCCGACACCGCCGATGAAGGAGCATTTCTCGGGCGCGATGTTTCGCAAGGCGGCGAGCAGCCTAGGCTATCACCCGTTTCCCCAGCCCTCGTCGAATTTGAGTCAGCCCTACACCAATCCTGAAGGCATCAAGCTAAATGCCTGCGTATTCTGCGGCTTCTGCGAGCGATACGCGTGCGAGCACTATGCCAAGTCGGTACCGCAAACCGTAATTCTCCCGGTGTTGTTGGCGAATCCCAATTTCGAGCTGCGCACGGGTTGCCAAGTGCAGCGGATCAATCTCGACTCGACCAAAAAACACGCAACCGGCGTCACTTACATCGATGCCGTGGGCCGGGAATTTGAGCAGCCGGCGTCCCTGGTGATCACTTCTACTTTTGCGATCAACAATGTGCGCATGCTGCTGCTGTCTGGCATAGGAGCGCCCTACAACCCGGCCACGGGTCAAGGCGTCGTCGGTCGCAACTACGCCTATCAGACCATGAGCACGGTGGCCTCGTTTTTCGATGATGACGTCATCGTCAATCCGTTCATGGCATCGGGTGCCTCCGGTACCCTCATCAACGACTTCGCCGGTGATAACTTCGATCACAGCGGTCTGGGATTCATCGGGGGCGCCTTTATCGGCGCCGTGAATACAAACGGGCGGCCCATCCAGTACCACCCGATTCCGCCAGGAACGCCTAACTGGGGCAAAGGCTGGAAGCAGGCTGTGGTCAAACACTACAACCACACGGTGATGTTCAGCCTGCATGGCAGTTCGGTGTCGCAGAAGCAGAACTACTGCGACCTTGATCCCACGTATCGGGATGCCTGGGGACAACCCGTGCTGCGAATCACCTTCGATTTTCCGCAGAACGACATCAAAATGGCGGCGCATGTCACCGCCAAGGCGGTTGAGATCGGCAAAGCCATGGGCGCCAAACAGGTGGTGGGTTCGCCGCGCAAGGGGCCGTACACGGTCACGCAGTATCAGACCACTCATAACACCGGCGGCACGGTCATGGGGGACAATCCAAAGACCAGCGTGGTCAACCGGTATCTGCAGTCCTGGGATGTCCCCAACGTGTTTGTCATCGGCGCCTCCAACTATCCCCAAAATGCTTCATGGAATCCCACCGGAACGTTGGGTGCGCTGACGTACTGGGCGATCGATGCGCTAAAAAACAAGTACATGAAAACCCCCGGCCGCTTGGTGTCGGCGTGAACGCTTGTCGCCGCTCCCGCGTCCGATGGGCCGCCGGATTGACACTGTTCTCCGCGATACCATTGGCGCTTTGGGGCGCCGTCGCCACGCCTCCCGCAAGCAAACCAGATGCAACAACTGCTGCTTGCCAAGGCTGTCATGGTGCACACGGAGAGGGCATGCCTGCTGCCCATGTGCCGCGCATTGCCGGTCAAACGGCCATGTATCTTAAAAAGCAGTTGGACAACTACGCCGACGGAACGCGGGACAATCCAATCATGGTCAATTTTGCGAAACCGCTCAGTGAAAAACAGCGGGAGGACCTCGCGGCGCGTTTCGCGGCGATGTCGGCGCCATTTGTCGGCGAAACTGCCTCCGCAAGCGGGACGAACCTCACGCGAGGCCATCAGCTGGCCTACCAAGGCGACGAAGGCAAGCGCGTGCAAGCCTGCAACAATTGTCACGGTCCTGACGGTGTCGGTGTGCCGGGCTCAGCTCCTTACCTGGCCGGACAATCGGCCGAGTACCTTGGCAGCGCTCTCAAAGCGTGGAAGGACGGGACACGCAAGAACGACCCTGGTCAATTGATGCGCTCGGTTGCAGAGCGGCTGAGTGATGCTGACATTGCTGCGGTGTCTGCCTATTTCGCGAGCGTTGAATTTGCGGCACACTAACGTGCAATACTTGCGAACGAAATAACAACGTCGAAATTGATAACGGGGACTCGGCGATGAAGTACAAAGGCATCTGGATCAGTACGGGGATTACATTGGCGCTCGCCGTGCTGGCTACCGGAGCTGCGATGTCCGCACAGGACAAGTACACCGTCAAAGTACCGAATGGGCTCGCATTCTCCGAGTTCAAAGGATACGAAGGTTGGCAGACCATCGCTGTCAGTCATAACGGCGGGCTGCTGGCTGTGATCCTCGGGAACCCCGCAATGATCGATGCGTACAAAGCCGGAATTCCGGGCAACGGCAAGCCTTTCCCCGACGGCGCCAAAATGGCCAAGATTCACTGGAATCCCAAAAAGAACGAGGCGTACCCCGGTCAGCCGCTGGTGCCGAACACCCTGCATGATATCGATTTCATGGTGAAGGATAGCAAGAGGTTTGCGGACAGCGGCGGATGGGGATATGCCGAATTTGAGTATGACAACCCATCCGACTCGTTCAGGCCTGGCACAACGGCGGATCAGCCGCCGCAGGGGAACGACGCCAAGTGCGGGTTTGCGTGCCACACTGTTGTGAAGAAGCAGGACTACGTATTCACCGAATACCCCAAGAGGTGAAGTAGTTGCAGTGGTGCGCGCGTCGTGCAAGGATAATTTGCAACGACGGCGCTTGATTTGTTTGTCGCAGAGCAGCATCTACGCGTGTACCCTCACGACCACATCGTCTTGATTGTCGATGACGACATCCGCATTCGTGAATCGTTGTCCGAGCTTCTCGCGAGCTTTGACTTACACGTTGTTACCTTCGCTTCCGCTGCCGAGTACCTCGCATATCCAAGGCCTGATGTGCCGGCTTGCCTGATTCTGGATGTGCAACTTCCTGACATCAACGGATTGGATTTGCAAAGCCGCGCGGCGCACCAAGATCATCCGAAGATCGTGTTCATTACAGGACACGGCGACATACCCTCTTCAGTGCGCGCGATCAAGGCGGGCGCGGTCGACTTTCTGACCAAACCCTTTAGCGAGGCAGACCTCATGCGAGCGATTCACGCCGCCATCGCGCAGGATCGCGACACCCGGCAAAAGCTGGCCGAAATGGCCGAATTGCGGCTTCGCCTGTCTAGGCTGACGGCACGCGAGCGCGAGGTCTTGCCGCTGATCGTGAGCGGTCTTCTCAGCAAGCAGGCTGCTTCGGTGCTCGGTATCAGCAAGGTCACAACTCAGATTCATCGCGGCAAGATCATGCAGAAAATGGAGGCTGAATCGCTGGCCGAGCTGGTGAGAATGGCTGCCACGCTCGAGATCCCGATCGCACATTCGCGGCAGGCGAAGCGATCTTAAGGGCGATCGGCGCGCAAGGAGAACTGAAACACGGCACCCTGGGGTATGTTCTGCGTAACCCACAAGCAACCATTGTGCGCCTCGACGATCGCACGGCAGATCGACAAGCCCAACCCCATGCCGTCGGATTTTGTCGTAAAACGCGGATTGAATATCCGCTCCATGTCTTCCGAGTTGATTCCTTTACCGGTGTCCGCAACCGATATCACCACGCCGCCACCGATGTTCGGCTCTGATCGGACCGAGAGGACACGCGGCCCGTCCTCGGTTGCCATCGCATCGGTGGCGTTCAAAATCAAGTTGATCAACACCTGTTGGAGCTGGACTCGATCTCCGACCACAGGCGGGAGCGGTTCCTTCGGCTCGATTTGAACGAGTATCTGGTGCTTTTGCAGGTCGAATCGCTCCAAGGCAAGCGCATCCCGGATCAGCTCGTTTACGTCGAGCACAGATCTGATCCGCGGGGCGTTCTTAAAGATTGCACGCGTGCTTCCGACCACTGCCCCTGCACGATGGCCATCGGCCGCGATTTGCTTCAAGGCTTCCTTGGCTCGGTCGACGTTGGGGATCGGGCGATCAAGAAACCGAAAGCCCGCATCGGCACTCGTTATCATCGAGGTCAACGGCTGTCTGACTTCGTGAGCAATAGTCGCCGCGACCGCATCTCCAGTCATCAGCCGCGCCTCGCGCTCGCGCCGGTGCGTAAACACCGTGCCAAGCAGTCTCGTATACAGCGCCTCTATCTCGTATAGCAGTACGATCAATACGAGCGTGCTGGATACGAACCCGCTGATCCGGACCGTGTACCAGCCAATGCTAAAGCGGGTGGGAGTAGGGTAGTAACTCAAAGGCATCTCGATGGCGTACAGACACATGACGACGATCAACCAGAGATCGAGCATGGAACGCCGGCGGGCTCCGAGCACCAGTAGAGCGACAACGCTCAAAAGCCCCACGGGCAGGCCGAAATAGGGCCAGAGCGGGCTGAGCTGCAGTGAGTTGCTGACGACGCGGGGTAATAACACTTCACCCGCTATGCAAACAAACGCCGACGCCAGCACAAGCGCCGCCGTCAACACGATGCTGAGGGCGATTGCGGCACCCGTCGTGCCCTGCCAGGCCTGCTTGTTCGGGTCTGCATCTTTGGACAGGGCATAGCCGATTACGAACAGAGGTAAGCCGGCATGCTGCACAAAGTAGAGCCATGACGGACTCTGCAGGCCGCCAACTAAACCGCCGGGCACGAACACACCCGGAAACGTCAGAATCCAGGGAATCAGAATGAGCGCCGTGAAAAGATAGCCGCTCGCGATCACCAGAATGGCCCGCGAGCGCAGTACGGAAAACTGGACGAACAGCAGGATTGCGGTGATCGAATCGCACACGAACATGGCCGTCGCATAAGCCGGAACGAACGCAGCGACGGCGTGCGTCTGAACGCGCGCAAGAGGCCCGGCTTCGATCAAAACGAAAACGATCAGCAAGCAGAGCACGACGGCGATAGCGAGTCGTTTCTGCGCTGGACCCGGCGCCATGGTCGAGAATATGAGCTGGTGCTCCGCTGGAATGGCAGACGCGGAATCGTCATTGCCCGCTTGGTCTTGTACGGTTATTTCGTGCGGCACAGGTTGAATAATACGCCCTAAATCCGCGTCGTCGAGAAGCGCGAAATCATCCCTCGGGCGTGCGCAAGCGTGCTCCATGTAGTACGTCGCTGATGGCCGTGAGTACTTGCTGCCCGTCGAACGGCTTTTTGAACAAGCGGTAGGGACCGAGACCGACGGCAGACAATCGATCCAAGGTGTCGAATTGACCGGTGATTAGGATCGTCGGCAACGCCGGCCTGGCAACCTGAGCCAAGCGTGCGAGTTCAACGCCGTCCATCGCGGGCAGACCGATGTCTGTAATCAGGCAATCAATCTCCGCGAGGCAGCTGCTGTCAAGCAGTGCTGTGGCCGTAGAAAACAAGCGCACCGCATAGTCCGCCGATTCCAGAAGATTTCCGAGCGATTCGAGAATTCTTCGGTCATCGTCGACCACTGCAATGATGAAGGGTGCGGCCATCATTATGATGTACTCGTAGCCGGATCCTGCGCGAGGGCAACGCGGCGGTAACTAATATCAAGATGTGATAGCTCTCAAGGCCGGCGATGATGTCAAATTGAGTCACCACAACAAGCTCAACAGGGGTGGTCACTCATGAGCGAATCCACCGCAGCCATGACCTCATCCGCAAGCGTGTATACCACTCGTGGGTTCTGGGAACGCTTGTGGCGCACGGCAGGCCTCCAGTTCGTCGCGTTCTTTATCGTCGCGTACCTCATCTACGGCAATCAGCGCGCGATGCTGATCATGGCGGGGACGTTCGGGCTCTGGCGGGCCGGGCTGATCTCGAACGCGCGCTTCGCGGCGGGCGTTGCAGCCCTGCGTACGGCATGGTGAGGAGACATCGAATGAGACGGATTGCTTTCGTTTCGGTTGCAGCCATGGCGCTGGCCGGTCTGGTAACTTATCTCGCCGCGGCCTCTGGACAGGCCGATGGAGCGGCCGTCCCGATCTTCGGAATCAAGATCCAGCCCGGATACCGCGACTGGAAGCTGATTTCCGTGGCCCACGAAGCAGGAAATCTAAATGATATTCGAGCAATTTTGGGCAACGATATTGCGGTCAAGGCCTATCGCGAGGGCAGGCAATCGTTCCCGGATGGTGCTGTCGTTGCACGACTGTCTTGGAATTACGTACCGTCCGAAGAGAACAACAAAGTATTTGGCCGCGAACAATCCTTCGTTGCCGGATCGGCTCCGGCTTGGTACCTGCAGTTTATGGTGAAGGACTCAAAGAAATATGCGTCGACCGGAGGGTGGGGGTACGCTCAATTTGATAAAGACGGCAAACCGGCTGACGAAGCGAAGCATCAAACTTGTTTCCCCTGTCACGCGCCTGTGAAGGATCGCGACTATCTCTTTACCCGTTACGCGCCTTAAAAACGAACCTACTTCGTGCCGACCGACTGAAGCGTCAGCCAGCGCGCTATCTGAACAGGATCGGCAACACCGCGAACCGTGGTGACTGACCCATCGGCCGCGATCAACAACGTCCTGGGCATCTCACCGTTCCAGGAGGGATCGATACGCGCGCGGGAAAACTCATCCAGTTCCGATGGCACGCTCCAGCTCTCGACGCTGCCGAGGGCGGCATGATCGAGCGCTGACCGAACCGCGTCGATCGGCGCGTCGTCAGCTTGTATCAGAACGAGATTCATGTCCGGATGTAGTTTTTCAAACTCGCCCCAACGCGGCAGTTCCTCCAAACAGGGACCGCACGTCAAACCCCAGATGTGAACGATGAGAGGTTTGTGTGCATAGCGAATTCGAACCTGCCCGAAACTGTCGCTTTCCAAGAGACGTGTCGATGATCCAGCTTGCACCGAAGAGGGTAGTGCCGCACCAAGCAAGATGGACAGGGACAGGGACCAGATTCGTACAAATGAGCTCGTGTTCATGGTGTCTGCAATTTGATCAGTTGATAACCCTCGTCGTGCGTCATCCATGACAGATAGGCCTCCCGGCCGTGGGCGATGAGCACGGGATGATCTGCCGCGTGGTGTGTTTCACCTATGATGCGCTCAATCGACCAATGTCGGCCAGCATCTGTCGAAAGCTGCTCTTTGATCAATACGCGCTTGCCGTCAAACTCCTTCCAAGCGAGCCGGATACTGTCGCCCATGGCCAGCAGACTGGCGCGCCCGGGCTGCTGGGCAATGGTGCCAATGCCCTTGGGTTCGGAAAACCGCTGTCCGTGATCCGTCGAGCGCGCGTAGAACAGGCCCTGGCGCGCGCTGCCTTCAGTAAACCACGCCGCGTGGATTGTCCCATCGGTTGTCACCGCCACACTCGGCCCATGGTGCGGGCATCCGTCAATGACCCAATGATCCTCGGCCACGCGCTGCGCAGGCAAAGCACGGCCCGTTTCGCCGAAGCGAATCACCGCGTGATCGCGTTCATGGCCCGAAAAAATCGCCCGATAAGCGATCACCGGCTGATGCTTGGGATCGAATGCCAACGCCAGTCGGCAACATTCACAGGTGTTGTCTTCCGCTACGGTGTCGGCGATAAATGTCTTGCCGGCGTCGTCTGACCAGGCGTAGGCCAGCGCTGCCCCGGCCTGGGTCTGTCCATTCTGGCGAGCCAGCGCCACGGTGCGCTTGTCGAGCCAGGTGGCGAAAAGTCGCCCGTCGGGATTGAACGCCAGCGTGGGAAAGCGTTGGCTGGCCGGATCTAGCGACAGCGATCGCGGCACCGTAAAAGCAGGTCCGTCCTTCGCCCAGATCGAAGCCGAGGTCGATATCAACACTTCAGCGTTGTATGCCTTGTCCTTGAATACCCCGTAAGCCAAGACGGCGCGTCCTCGAACATCAATTGCCAATTGCGGCTTTGCATCGGCGCCGCCGTCCATCAGCGCGCCGTAGCTGCCTATTACAGTTGCGTGCTCGAATTTGCGGCCAAGATCGGTGGATCGCGCCACCGACACGGCTCCGCCGGCGACCCAGGCCAGCCAGAGATTGTTGTGGGCGTCAAATGCCGGCGTCACTGCGGTGGCGCACTCAAGCCCGGTGCCGATACAACTGCTCGATTCCGCCTCTGTGTGATGCTGCATGGGCGCAGGCTCCGCTTGTGCCCGAGCAATCGTGCTGAGGCAAAGGCCCATGCAAAGAATGAAGCCTGCCAGCGCCAATATTCCGGTCGTCTTATATAATTGAGTGCTCATTGCTTGGGTTCCGCTCATTGTGATTTCGAAAGTGCTCTGGGAGTTCAAAAGCTTTGGCGCAGTGTGACGCTGATCGTGCGTGGCAACGCTTGACTGATGCTCTGCGGATTGCTGGCGCTGCTATCGGTATAAGTCTTATCGAAAAGATTTTGCACCGCAGCGCTGAGCGTCAGTCCGTGCCCGAAGCGGTACGTGCTGCTGAAGTCCGTTACCGCGTATCCGCCTTGACGAATCAACGATGCCGAAGTCAGGCTGCTCAACGTCATGGTGCTGACGTAGCGAATGTCGAGGAACTGCGTCCAGCGATCGAGCGCGTTCCAGGATAAATTGCCCCCGGCGACGAAGCGCGGCACCAGCGGCAATTGCCGATCGATCGGATCGCCCGTCGTCGTACGCGTGTAATACGCCTGGGTCGCGGTCGCGTACGCTGACAGATTGAGCGAGCGGGTAATCATCCATTTGGCGTCCAACTCGATGCCGTTCGAGCGCTCGTCTTGTCCATTCGTGTTAAAGCTGACGGTGCCCGGGCAAAATGTGTTCGGGATGCCGGTGTAGTCCGCGCCGCAGATTGCTTGCACGGCGGCGGGAATGACCGCGCCGGCATTGATTTGATACGTTGCGACCATGTTCTTCACGTACTCTTGGAACACGGTTGCGCTCAACGTGAGTGAGTCGCGGTGCCAATCGAGTCCCAGTTCCTTGCCCAATAGTGTTTCGGGGCCGAGCAGGGGGTTCGCAATGGTAATGGCGCTACTGCCGAAGCTGCGGTACAGATTGTTCAAGCCCGGCGCGCGAAACGCTTCGTATATCGAACCTCGAAAACTTAATTGCTCAGTGCTCGCGTAGCGCACCGAAATGCTCGGATCAAACCTCGTCGTGTTGCTGCTCGGGACCGGGCCGCCCAGAGGTGTACCGGGAACGGGAGCGATCACATTGGAATAATTGGTCTGAATTGCCGTGCCGTCGCGGCTTTCATAACGATCTTCGCGGGCGCTCACGGTGATTTCCAATCTATCGATGGGGTTCAACTTGATTTGCGCGAACACCGCGAGAAAGGTTTGGTTGCCGGCGCCAAAATTCGTGCGCTGGGTGCGCAATACCTGGGGCAACGCATTCGTGGGCGTTCGGTAAACTTGCTGTGAGTCTTCGCCGGAGATGCGCCGATAATCGAAGCCGTATTCGGCCTCCCTGAACAGTCCCTTATAGCTGTGCGAATAGATCAACGAACCGCCGCGTTCGCGATAGGGATTCGCGTCGAAGGACGAGGCGTACTGCTCGACCTGCCCCGCCTGCTGCGCCGCGGATGCGCCGGCGCCCGACACTGAAGCACCGCAGGCATAAACGCTCGCCACATAGCAGCCGGCACCGTTGAACTTGGTGAAGTTGACGTTTTGTCCATAGACGCTTGCTGTCAAGCGGCTGGTGGCGTTGAAGATCTCCGTCAGGCCGCCTTGAAAGTCCGGGCTTCTTTGATTGTTGGCGCCGAAGGCATAGCCGCCGATGTCTTCCTTTTGAACATGGTAGCCCGCTCGCAAAAAGCCGCTCAAGTCTGCGGTTGGTTGAAAAAACATGCCAAGCCGGACATTTTGGAAGGTTGCCGACGAATCCCCGCGACCGGGCCAAAAGGCCGCACGAAGAGCCGGCGGCGCATTGTTGTAGCCGTCAGTTTGGAAGGTGTCGGCGGACAGATTCATGCTGAGGAACTCAGTAATGACCTGATTTTTGTTCACCGACGCCGAGTAGGTTCCAAGACTTCCACCCATCAATGCCACGTCGCCATTGTTCTCAGTGGGGCGTTTGGTGACGATGTTGATCACGCCGCCGACTGCCAGATTGCCCCACAGCCCTGAGCCGCCGCCCCGCACAATTTCAACGCGCTCTAAATTGCTGAGCGGCACGCGAAACCATTGAATCGTGGTGTAGAAGGGGTCCATGAGGGGGACACCGTCCACCAGCACCAATACCTTTTTGTTCAGTCCGCGAAAGGTAATATTGTTTCCGGTGGGATCGGTCGTATAGAAGGGGGATCCTGGTATGAGTAGTCCTGGTACCTGACGCAGCAATTGGTCCACGGACGTGGCGGGCGAGTTTTCTATCTCCTCATGGGAAATGATCGTGGTATGCAGGGGCATATCCTCCAGCTGCGTATTGGATCTTGTGGCGTTGACCACCACCTCGTCGAGGTCGCTCACGGCAAGTTCCGCGGCGCCGGCCGTAACGGAGAGCAGTGCGAGCACGCAAAGGGCTAAACCGCGCTCTCCAATAAATGCATTCATGATCCTCATCCCGCCAAAGTCCGAGCAAAGTCGCGACGCGCCGCACAAGTCCGAAGGACCTGCGCTGAGCGCCGCGACAACGTTCAAGGATTAGACGAGGAAGGGAGGTCCGCGAGGCTGCGGAAGGTGGATGCGGGTAACGCCGACGGCGATCGGTTCGATCGCAACCACGGCATAGAGATCGAACAGCGGCAAGGGACCCGCACCATCGAAGGCTGGTAACGGACCGGCGGCCGTTACGCTGCCAAACGGACAATGCTCAAAGTGAGCGTGGGTATCCGAATGGTGATGATGCGCATGCACCGGCATCGACAATGCAGTTGTGGCGGGGCACAGTTCCACGAGAAAGGGAGCTCCGCTCGCGGGCATGAAGCCGATCGGCACGTAGGCTCGAAACAGTAGCATCGCCAGCAGGAAGCTGGTCAATAAATGGCGTCGTCTACGATTTAAAAGGTGCTTGTGCATGGCTGCAATGTAGAACGATGCCAGAGAGTAGCTCGTTCTGCCAGGGGAAAGATACCTAAATTTCGACGCAATGGCCCCTGGATTGCGTGGCGGAACTGTAAACAGGGGCCGCCGACGAAACGGCGGGGGCCACGGGTTTCAGGCGCACCCTTGCGTGATCCGCGGTCTTGCTGGCGCCCTCCGCCTGAGCGTGCGAAACCCAGTCGGTGTGCTGCTGACCATTGGCAACGATATTGTCGTGACCTTCGTGCTGGCTGGTCGGACAATTTGCGAATGCTGGGGACACCCAGTCCTCCGGCTTCATTGCAGCCTACGATATGGCGACAGGCAAGTTCGACGGACTACTGGAAAATGCAAACGGCAAGCCGCTCGCCATCCAAGGCATCTGGGCGCTTGCACCGGGAAATGTCAGCCCGAGCAATCTTGATGCCGACGCTGCACCTGGAGCGCAGATCTATTTCACCGCCGGCCCCAACGAGGAGACCGCCGGCTTGTTCGGCTATCTGACGGCAGTTCAGAAGGAACTGACGCAAGGAAGCGACCAGTAACCCAGCAATAGGCAAGTGCAGGGTGGAGTGCATTGGACTGAAGCGTTCATTGCATTCCGCCCTGTTGTTCGGGTGTGGTCAGGCAACTACGGTTGTCGACAGGTCAGTACCCAGCAACTTGGCGAATTCACTGGCCGCGATGGGCCTTTGGAAGTAATAGCCCTGTCCTTCCGCGCAGTTTTTCGCCTTCAGCGCAATGAGCTGTTCCAACGTTTCGACGCCCTCCGCAATCACATCGAGATGGAAACTGCGTCCCAGATTGATCACCGCGCTAACCAGTTTCGAGTCGTCGGAGTCAGTGCAAAGGCCCTGCACAAAGGACTTGTCGATTTTCAGCGCGTTTATCGGAAACCGTTTCAAATAGCTTAGGCTTGAATATCCTGTACCGAAGTCGTCCAGCGTGAGTTGAATCCCCATGTCTCTAAGTGCACGCAGTACGGCGACTGTGGATTGCGGATCCTGCATAAACGCGGTCTCGGTCAACTCGAACTCAAGATACTGCGGCGCCAATCCTGTCTCCTGCAAAATGGCGCGAACATGATCCAAAAAGTTTTTCGATCGCAATTCCACCGCCGAAATATTGATGGCTATCGGTATGGCAGCAAGATGTGCGTCCAACCAGCTTCGCCTTTGACGACACGCCTCACGCAGTACCCACTGGCCAATCGGCACGATATAACCACACTGTTCCGCAACGGGGATGAAATCCCGCGGATACACGATTCCTCCGTTTGTCAGGCGCCATCGAATGAGTGCCTCGGCGCCGGTGAGCGTCTGCGTCATCAAATCGAGCTTCGGCTGGTAGTGCAACTCGAATTCGCAGCGTTCCAAAGCATGGCGCAGGCTGCCCTCAATGGACTGCCGTTCCATGGCATGCTCATTCATGGCGCGCTTGAAAAACTGGTAGTTGTTCCGGCCGCCATCCTTGGCATTCAGCATTGCAATATCGGCGTTTTTAACCAGCGTTTCGGCATCCTTCCCATCATCCGGGTAGATGCTTATCCCAACGCTCAACGTGACATGCAGATCATTTTCCTCGACCCGATGGGGCATGCCGGCGAGAGTGAGGATCTTTTGTGCGCTGAGTGCGGCATCTGCTGCGTGCGAAACCGAAGACAGCAGAATCACAAATTCATCCCCGCCTTGACGGCTGATCGTGTCCGAGTTGCGTACGCCGGCCACTAATCGCTGGGAAATTGACACCAGGAGCTTGTCGCCGATTAGGTGCCCCAGGGAGTCGTTGACGTGTTTGAAGCGGTCCACATCGACGAATAACACCGCCAGGTGTTGTTGAAGACGATGCGCGACAGTGATCGCCTGGGTCAGGCGGTCGTTCAGCAGCAATCGGTTTGGCAAATCCGTTAGGTAGTCGTATTGCGCGAGATGCGACATTTTCTGAGTCATCGCGCGCGCCTGTGTCACATCATGAAAGACCATGACGGCGCCCGTCACGCGTCCTCTGCGATCGTGGATGGGTGCGGTGGAGTCTTCGATCGCGGCTTCCAGTCCGTCACGTCGGATCAGAATGCAGCCTTCAGGCAGGTTCAAAGTCCGGTTTGTCTGAACGACCGCAGCCATGGGATTTAGCGCGCGGCGGCGGTTCGGAACATCGATGATTCGAAACACTTGAACAAATGGTCGTCCGATGGCCCCATCAGCGAGCCAGCCCGTCAGGGCTTCGGCGATCGGGTTGAGAAAGGTCACGTTGCCCGAAATGTCGGTGCAAACGACAGCATCGCCGATTGAATTGAGCGTCACCTGCGCGCGCTCTTTCTCTCTAAATAGGGCCTCGGCGTTCGATGCGCGCTCGAGCATGTTGCGCAGCGCCTTGGGCAGCAAATAGCTGTGGAGATCATCTTCGAGGAGGTAATCTTGAGCTCCGCGCTTCACCGCGAGTTTCGCGGCATTCTCATGCTCAAGACTGCTGAGAACCAGAATGGGAACATCGGGTGATTTCTGGAATATCCGGTCGAAGGTTTCAATTCCGTTGCTGTCAGAGAGGAATAGATTGACCAAGACCGCTGCTATGCGCTCTTTTCCATCCCTGCACAGACGTTGTAAGGCCTCGGAGCAAAGCTCGACCCACTCGACGATAAAGGTCCCGTCAATTGAATTTAGTAGCGCGTCCGTTACCACTTTGGCTTTCGCCCCGTCATCGTGGATCAGAAGCACCGTTTGGGGCATAGCACCGTCCTTGCGCACGGTACACATTGAACTGGCTGAGCTTGTTCTTGTCTGTCTGCTAACCCACATTGTGTGTTCAACCGTACAGACGCAGGATGGCCATGGAAGCTATCTTGGCGGGTGCTTCACGATTTTCTTAAGACAAACCGCACGGTCTTGATCGATCGATGCCGCGTTATGGTGGCCGGCAGGTCTTCCCCTAAGCTGGCGCGCACCGAACTCGCGCATGGGATTCCAATCTTCCTGGACCAGGTGGCCAAGACATTGGCGATAGAGCAAGCCTTCCCTGTGGTGAAAGGTGAAGTTGCGTCGAACAATCCCCGTCGTGTCGAATCTGGCGTGGGCGCAATAGCGACGCAGCATGGGCGAGATCTGTTTGAACAGGGATTTTCGGTCGAACAGGTGATTAGGGACTATGGGGATGTCTGCCAAGCCGTCACGGGTCTCGCAATTGAGATAGGCGCACCCATCTCGACCAACGAATTTCGCACCTTTAATCGCTGTCTCGACGACGCAATCGCGGGTGCGGTCTCCGAATATTCACAGCTGAAGGACACACGGACGACTGCAAACGACACGGCAACGATCAATTCAGAGGGTGGAACCGAAGACCCGAGGCAGTTGAAAATTGAGTTGACCGAATCCAGGACTGCCCTGGCCGACGCTACCGCAGCCCTTTCGACAGCACAGCAACATACGCGTGAAGCACAGGTACGTGCCTTGCATGACTCGCTCACCGGGCTTCCCAATCGAGAACTATTCGATGATCGCTTGGCCCATGCCATAGCACTCGCGGACCGCCACGACTGGACGCTCGCCGTGATGTTTCTCGATCTGGATCAATTCAAAAATCTCAATGACTCCCATGGGCATACTGCCGGCGATACTGCATTGAAGACAATCGCGGAGCGCCTGCTGCAGTACGTACGAGACGAAGACACCGTTTGCCGCAATGGCGGCGATGAATTCCTATATTTGTTGATGAATCCGAGAGGCAAAAAGAACATCGAGCAAATTGCGAGTTCGGTGTTGAGGACCATTGCTCAATCGGTCCCACTAGATGATCTAGAACTGACCATCAAGGCCAGCATCGGTATTGCGATTTATCCCGAGCACGGCGTGAACGGAGAGCAGTTGATCGAAAACGCCGACGCGGCAATGTATCTGGCAAAACAGCTCTCGCGCGGCGTTGCATTTTTCGATCCCCAAGAGATGCACACGACTACCGGGTAGGGTCGCAGCCCTTTTTTTGAAGTTTAGTCGGCAATCGCCCGACGGATTGGCATCCATACGGTCATTGCCGTGGCGTTTTCTTCACTCTTGGAGATTTCAATCCCGCCGCCGAGAACGCGGATCCGATGGCGCATTGACGCCAAGATAATTGCAGGATCTTGTGATTGTTTTTCGGTATTGGGCGCTCCGTCATCCGAAAACCTCATCCAAAAATTGGTGGGGTCCGCCCGCACGGAGAGATCGGTCGATTTCACGGAGATTCGCAGGAGGACTATCGCCAGGGCTTCTTGAGCGATTCGGAACAGCGCGATAGCGGTGCCCGCTTCGAATATTGGCTCGACATCGGGATATGTTTCACTGCATGCGACTGTTGAATCGCCCCACGTCTTCTTTAGCTGCCACCGAAGTGCCGCAAAGAGGCCAAAATCATCCAATAGGCTTGGCCTTAGGTCCTCGATTACACGGCGCTTCAAGTCGATCGCCTGTTGGAGCGTCTTCTTGACTCGATCAAGGCGCTCAATTGCATTTTGACCCAGTGCCGGTGTCACTCGGCGCACTGAATCCAGATCCATTACAGCGGCGCCCATGAGTCCCCCAAGATCATCATGCAACTGATGGGCGAGAGTGGTGGCTTTTAGTTCGGCGGAGTTTTGTAAATGCGCGACTAAGCGCTGGGCTTCAACCAGCGTTTCATTGAAACGGGCATTGGTGCCGCCACTTGTTTGCGTGGCAGGTAGAAAAGGTGGCGTTACGTTGAGAGTCAGACCGCAGATCCTTTTGCTTGACGTCTTGGTTTTGAGCATGAGAGAAAGCCGCGGCTACGTTCACCACGGCCCTACATTCAGAATAAATCCAATTGAGCTGCCATCACAGTGCGGATGCGTGTGAACCGCCGTAAGACTCCCCCTACCTCAGGTAGTGCTGTCCCATCTATCCCGAGCAATAGCTGCACTCAGTGCGCGATCGCACCCAACTTCGGTTTTTTCCTCGAAGCAAATTGATAGGGCAATACGCTCGAAAGGAGATCATTAAAAGTACATAGTATATTGATTAAATAAGTATTATTCTGACTGTCCGGGGGCAGAATACCTTCGTATCACCGCGCGCTTTCTTTCACGGTCACGCGCATGGTACCGAGGCGGCCACGGACCATGAAAGAATTGCCAAAGCAGGGACTTTGGAGCGACACTTCCTGTCCGCTCATGGCCTGCAGAAGGGAAGGTGCTGTGGTGCAGACTCGAACGCTCACCATCAACGGTGAGTCCAAATCAGTCGAGGTTCCCGATGACATGCCGCTCTTGTGGGTGTTGCGTGACGTTTTGGGAATGACGGGCACCAAATTCGGCTGCGGCATTGCGCAGTGCGGTGCATGCACGGTGCATCTCGACGGCAAGGCGGTGCGTTCCTGCGTACTGCCCATCAGTGCAGTCGGTGCGCGCGCCGTCACTACGATTGAAGCGGTGGGCAATACTCCCGCGGGCGCACGCGTACAAAAGGCGTGGCTGGAACTCGAGGTGGTGCAATGCGGCTATTGCCAGTCGGGGCAAATCATGTCCGCGAGCGCATTGCTCAGCAAGACGCCCGCTCCCAACGATGCCGACATCGATGCGGCCATGGCGGGCAATATCTGTCGCTGCGGCACATACGTCAGGATACGCGAGGCCGTCAAGCGTGCAGCCGCCGGTCGAGCCGACTCGTGACGAAGGCATGATGCACGCCGGCAAGCAAATCTCCCTTCGACGGTCGCGCCGCGAGTTCATCAAGAGTGCGGCGGCGAGCGGCTTTCTGCTCGCCTTTTATGTGCCGGCGCGCGCAGTCAATGAGCCGGAGCAGGCGCCGGATGATACTCAGGGCAAATTCGCGCCCAACGCGTTCATTCGCATCGACAAGTCGGGTATGACCACCCTTGTGATGCCGCAGGTAGAAATGGGGCAGGGCATCTACACGGGTGTCGCCATGATTCTCGCCGAAGAGCTTGACGCGGATCCGGCGAAAATCATCCTCCAGCATGCCCCGCCCAATGAGATGCTCTATACCAATCCATTGTTGGGAATTCAGGCTACCGGTGGCTCGACATCGCTCCGTGCCTTTTGGTCGCCGCTGCGCACCGCGGGTGCCACCGCAAGGGCCATGCTCGTGCAGGCGGCTGCGCAGAAATGGCAAGTCGATCCTGGCTCGTGCACGACTTCGCGCAGTGAGGTTTTGCACCACGCCAGCAACCGCAAGCTCTCCTATGGGGCGCTCATCGATGCGGCGGGCAAGATCACGCCGCCGAAGAACGTGACGCTCAAGGATCCTGCCAATTTCGTGCTCATCGGTACGCCGCAGAAGCGCTTCGACACGCCCAATAAGGTGAATGGCAAGGCCGTCTACGGCATCGATGCCATGCTACCGGGCATGAAATTCGCAACGCTGGCCGCCAGTCCCGTGTTCGGCGGCAAGGTGGCGCATGTGGATGACGCGGCGGCCAAGGCGTTGCCCGGCGTACGACAAGTCATTGTGCTCGAGGACATGGTCGCGGTGGTCGGCGATCATATGTGGGCCGCCAAGAAAGGTTTGGAGGCGCTCAAAGTGTCCTGGGCCGAGGGAGAGCACGCAAATCTCTCCTCCGCCGACATTTGGCAGGACATGCGTACCGCCAGTCAAAAGGATGGCGTCATCGCGAAATCCACCGGCGACGTGGAGAAAGGCTTGTCCAAGGGCCAGCGATTCGAAGCGGACTATGAGTTGCCGTTCTTGGCGCACGCGACCATGGAGCCGCTTAACTGTACCGTTTTGTTGAAAGAGGATTCCTGCGAACTGTGGATCGGCACTCAGATCGTCGCCCGCGTGCAGCAGACTACGGCGGCGCTCACCGGATTACCCGTCGACAAAGTAACCGTACACAATCACTTGCTCGGTGGGGGATTCGGCCGACGGCTTGAGCCCGACATGGCGTTGAATGCCGTACGGATCGCGCAGCATATGAACGGCGTGCCGGTCAAAGTGGTGTGGACCCGCGAGGAGGATATTCAAAAGGATATCTATCGACCGATTTACCGCAATGTCATTTCCGCGAGTCTCGCGGACGGCAAGGTAGCGGCGTGGAAATACAAGGTCTGCGGCGCCTCCATCATCGCGCGCTGGCTCCCCCCGGGTTTTCAAAAGGGTATCGATATAGACGCAATCGATAGTGCCGTCGACATGCCCTATGACATCCCGGATTTCCAAGTGCAATATCTCAGGGTTGAGCCGCGCGCCGTGCCGACGGGGTGGTGGCGCGGCGTCGGGCCCAACAACAATGTGTTTGCCATCGAGAGCTTCATGGATGAGCTCGCGCGAAAGGCCGGCAAGGATCCGATCGCGTTTCGTCGCGACATGCTGAGCAAGCAGCCGCGGCTTCTCGCGGCGCTCGATCTGGTCGCGGCCAAATCGGATTGGGGCAAGCCGCTGCCGGCGCGCGTCGGCCGCGGTGTGTGCGTGCAGCCGTCCTTCGGCAGCTTTATCGCGACTGTCGTGGAAGCCGAGGTGGACCTGCATGGTGAGGTGTTGCTGCGCCGGGTCACCACCGCGGTCGATGTCGGAACGCTCGTGAATCCCGATAGCGTAGAGGCCCAATTGCAGGGCGGCTTGATATTCGGTCTCACCGCGGCGTTGTATGGCGAGGTCACCATCAAGAAAGGGCGGGTCGAGCAGTCTAATTTCCACGACTATCGCATGTTGCGCATCGACCAGATGCCGAAGATCGAGGTGCATTTGATCAAGAGCGGCGAGCCCCCGGGGGGTGTCGGTGAAACGGGTACCACGGCAGGGCCTCCGGCGCTGCGCAATGCGATTTATGCTGTGACCGGCGTAGCGCTCAAGCGGCTGCCCATCGATCGAGATCTACTGGCCAAGGGCGCCAAGACATGAACGCTACTCCTTCCGGGCGCGGCGCCAGGCGACGTCCACTCCTGATCACGCTTGCCGTGTTGGTGATCATCGCGGTGGTTGCGTTTTTTGCCATTGTGGGCCCTGGGCCGATGGCGTTCTCCAAAGGTCCCAAGGTCGACCTCGCGGATTATCACGCGGCGAGTCCCAGCGGCGTTCCTGCAGCCCTCGCGCAAGCCTCATTGATCAAGAAGGGCGAATACCTGGCGAAAGCCGCGGATTGTCAGGTATGCCACACCGCGAAAGGCGGCGAACCCTACGCCGGCGGATTCGCCTTCGTGCTGCCTTTCGGCACGCTGTATTCCACGAACATCACGCCGGATAAGGCGACCGGCATCGGAAGTTATACGGATGCGCAATTTCTCGCGGCCGTGCATCGCGGCGTCCGCCAGGATGGCGCCAATCTGTATCCCGCCATGCCGTATACCTCCTATACCTACATAACCGATGCCGATGCCCTGGCAATCAAGGCGTACCTTTTCAGCCTTGCGCCCATCGAGGCGCCCAACAAGGCGAATGCGCTGGCATTTCCCTTCAATCAGCGCTGGGCGATGAGCATTTGGTCGGCCCTGTTCAATGCCAATGAACGCTTCAAGCCGGATACTGAGAAGAGTGCGGAGTGGAACCGCGGCGCCTACATCGCCGAGGCCTTGGCGCACTGTGGTGAATGCCACACTCCGCGCAATCCTGCCTTCGCGCTCAACAATCGCAAAAAATTCGGCGGCGCACTCACCGCCGGCTGGCGCGCTTATAACATCAGCAGCAACAAGGAGACCGGCGTCGGCGCTTGGCATGACGAGGAACTCGCTGCGTATCTCGCGGGAGGTCACGCCGCAGGCCACGGTTCTGCGGCGGGTCCCATGGGCGAAGCGGTAGATGAGAGCTTCAGCCAGTTGGCGCCTGAAGACGTCCACGCGATCGTGGCGTATTTGCGCAGCGTCCCGAGCAGCGCGTCCTCCGATTTGCCCGCGTCGCTGGCTCCCCCAGCCCCGGACTCGCACAAGGAGGGCCTCGCGACGGCCGAGTCGCGCGGCAAGCAGGTGTACGAAGGCGCCTGCGTCAGCTGTCATGGATGGAGCGGCGTTAGCGATATCAGCGATTACGCGACTTTGACGGGCGCCCGTGCGGTTAACGATCCACACGGCACCAACGTTGCGCAGATTGTGTTGGCTGGCATGAAGCGTTCGAGCCCGGAGGGAGTCACCGAAATGCCGGGCTTCGGGGCCGCGTATTCGGATTCGGATATAGCGGCAGTCGCAAACTATGTCACCACCCGCTTCGGGTCGAGTGCCTCGAAGCTCGAAGCCGCCGACATTGCTAAAATGCGGCGCGAGACCGCGCAATAACCTCGGAAAACCACCCCATTTGGGGGAATGCGTCCCATCGATAAGTGTCGCCCAATACGCTGGCACGAGCTCGTTTGCGCAATAAGATTTGTCAATTCCTCATAGTCTGGCGATGATTCACTGGATGGCGGCGAACAAGAAGCAAGGGATCGATCCGTGACTAATCCAGGTATCGATTGGAACAGGGTATTTGAATTCACGTGGCGGATCCTCGTATTCATCGTCGCTGTAGGGATCATCATTGTCGTGTCGACCAATTGGACCCGCTGGGAGGGCGGGGAGGGGTGGCAGAGAACCAACGATGCGTATCTGCAAGCGGATCTCACTCCCATTTCCGCGAAGGTGGCCGGCTATGTGCGCGAGCTGCCCATCCAGGACTTTGAGCGTGTTCACAAAGGGCAGGTGCTGGCGCAATTGGTTGATGACGATTATCGCGCCGCCGCGGCACAGGCCGAAGCCGGTGTCACAACTGCGATGGCGCAGGCCCAGGCGCTCAAGGCCCAGCACGCGCTGCAGCTCGCGAATGTCGAGGCGGCACACGCGGTAGTAGCCGCCACCACCGCATCTTTCGAACAGAATGATCGCGACCTTGCAAGGCAGCGCCGGCTGCTCGAGACCGGATCCTCGTCCACTGAGGCGAGCGAAAAGCTGACAACCGCCCACGCTCAGCTCGAGGCGCAGCTCAGGCAAAACCGCGCCCAAGCGCTCGCCGCCGAGCGTCAGCTCGCGGTCCTCGAGGCGCAAATCGCACAGAGTGAGGCGGCAATCGCGGCGCAGCGCGCGGCATTCGATGCGGCCAGGCTCAACGTCGGGTACACCACCATCACCGCGACCCAAGACGGGGTAATCGGACAGCGCCAGGTCAAACCCGGCCAACTATTGGGCGTAGGCAGTCAGGTCACGACCCTTACGCCCTTGCCGAATGTATGGGTCATTGCCAACTACAAGGAAACGCAGCTCACTCACATGAGCGTCGGGCAAAAGGCGGAAATCACCGTCGATACCTTCCCGGGACACACCCTCCACGGGCATGTCCTGGCATTCGCGCCCGCGTCGGGGGCTGTATTCGCACTGCTGCCGCCCGACAATGCCACCGGCAACTTCACCAAGGTCGTACAGCGCATTGCGGTGAAGATCGTCATAGATGATGCGGATGGTCTCGCCGATCGCCTGGTGCCCGGGATGTCGGTCGAAGCCAAGGTCAATGCCCGGGACGGTGCGCGAAAATGAACGCGGCTGCGCCCCCACCCGGATCCGCCTTGGTGGCACCGACGCTGCCATCCCCACCGACTTCCATACCGTGGCTCGGACTTCTCGCTGTGCTCATGGGCACGTTCATATCAACCCTGAATGGGCGATTGTCCACCTTCGGTCTTGCCGACATACGGGGCGCGGTAGGCGCAGGATTCGACGAGGGGGCATGGATCACGACGGCGCAAACCGCAGCCCAGATGCTCATCACGGTCCCGGCCATTTGGATGGGCGCTACGTTCGGCCCTCGACGAGTATTGATCGGCGCGTCCATTGCATTTGCGCTCATTTCCTTGTTGACCCCTTTTTCGCCGAATCTCCCCACCTTGTTGACGATGCAGTTCTTGGGCGGTCTGGCGTCGGGCTTTTTCATTCCGCTCACCTTGAGCTTCATATTGCTCAACATGCCACCCAAGTATTGGGCCTTCGGCATCGCCGTCTATGCACTCAACCTCGAGCTGTCGCTGAACATTTCGGCTTCCCTCGAAGGCTGGTACGTCGAGCATCATTCGTGGCGATGGATCTTCTGGCAAAACGTACCGCTCGCGCTGATCATGTCGCTTTGTCTCCACCGTGGCATTGCCGTCAAGCCGATCACAACACGGCCGCCGACCGATGTATTTGGCCTGTTCGCGGGAGGGTTGGGGCTCGCGCTGATCTACGCGGCCCTCGACCAGGGCAATCGGCTCGATTGGTTGAACTCAGGTTTGATATGCGGCCTGCTGTCGGGCGGCATGTTGTTGCTGGTAGCGATTTTGATCCATTCGGTGCGCTTCCCTCATCCGCTTCTCAATCTTAAGGTCGTCTTTGGTGCACCCCTGCCGAGCCAATTTGTCTTGATCGCCTTTCTCCGTTTGACAATCACGTCGACCGCGTTTTTGATTCCACTCTATTTGGGTTCGGTGCGCGGTTTCCGTGCGCTGGAAACGGGTGACACGCTCATTTGGATCGCCGTGCCGCAGCTCATCTTCTGTCCGCTCGCGGCTTTGATGCTGCGCCGATCGGATGCGAGACTCGTGGCTTCAATCGGCTTCATTTTCATCAGCGTCGCTTGCATCACGGTGGCCTACAACCTGACTCCGCTCTGGGGGTCCTATCAGTTTCTGCCCTCATCTTTCCTACAGTCGCTCGGCCAGAGCTTTGCCCTGTCCGGCGTCATTTTCTTCGGTATTCTCCACTTGAAACCCCAGGACGCGCTTACCTTCGGCGCCGTACTGCAGACGGCGCGCCTCATGGGCGGGGAGATTGGAACGGCGTTCGTGACGACGCTCGCCCGAGTACGAGGACAGGTGGCGTCGAACTTGATCGGACAACACCTGCAGACGGGCGACCCTCAGGTCATTCAGCGGGTGAGGGCGTATGGGGCTGCCACCACCCAAGTGATCGATCCGGTCGGCGCTGTCGCGCGCGGCGAACTGGTTCTGGGCAATGTGGTGCGAATTGCGGCCACGACCCAGGCGGTCATCGATTGTTTCATCGTCGTCGGCGTCATGACTGCGGTTGCGTTGCTCATCGTGGTCATTCGAAGCGCAGCGCCCGAGGGCCCCGCGTCACCCATGCCGCTGTTTCGGGCGCGCGGGTCGAGTCCGCCATGATTCGTTCGCGCCAAGCTGGTGTCTTGAGCGTGGTCATGATCGCATCGCTCGCTGCGTGCCGAGTGGGCCCCAACTACCACACGCCTGCGCTGCCGACGGGTACGGAAGCGCCCTTGGTGTCATTGAATACGGCGGCCGAAACGCCGGCGCTGCCGCCCGATGCGTGGTGGCGTCTCTACGAGGACGCGCGGCTCGACGCACTCGTGCAAGAAGCGCTGCAGGCGAACCGCACCCTGGTTGCGGCCGACGCGAACTTCGCGGCCGCTCGGGCGGCAGTGTCGGCGGTGCGTGCTGCGCGCTATCCTTCGACCGCCGCAGTTGCAGGGGGAATCTACGGGCGCGACGCCACGACGGATGAAATTCTCGAGCTGACCGGACGTCCGCCGCAAACGACGTGGCTATTCGAGGATATCCTTCAAGCCGCGTACGAAGTTGATCTCTTCGGTCGCGTCCACCGCGCCATCGAAGCGGCGAATGCCAACGCGGACACTGTTGCTGCGGCACGCGACGGAGTGCGCGTAGTGGTAGCGGCAGAAACCTCCCGCGCCTACGCAGCAGTCTGTGCGCTCGGAGAGGAGCTGCAGGTCGCCCAACATTCGCTCGATGTAGTATCCCACGAAGCCGAAATCACTGCGAAACGCCATCAGGCAGGAGCCAATTCCGTGTACGACGTTGCCCGGGCGCAAGCGTTGGTGGCTCAGGTCCGATCCGCCATTCCAGAGCTTCAGGGCCAACGGCGAGCGTTCCTCTTCGAACTGACCGCACTTCTCGGCCGCACTCCTGCCAACGCGCCGAATGATATAGACACGTGTGTCGCGCCGCCGCGCTTGGTTGCACTCATTCCGGTGGGCAGTGGGTCCGAACTCATTCGGCGCCGTCCCGATGTGCGCCAGGCTGACCGTAAACTGGCGGCCGCGACCGCCGAAATTGGCGTCGCGACCGCCGATTTGTATCCCACCATCCGCCTGGTCGGTCTTTTCGGCGGCGCTGCGGATCAGTTGTCGCAGCTCAACACGAATGTGGGGCGGACGTGGGGAGTCGGCCCTTCGATCAGCTGGACATTTCCCAATATGGCCGCGCCCCGTGCTCGCGTGCGTCAAGCCAAGGCCGAACAAGTCGCTGCGTTGGCGTCGTTCGATGCCGTGGTCCTTACCGCGCTCAAAGAAACCGAGCAAGCGCTCGCCTTGTACAGTGCCGCGCTGGATAACCGGCAGGCACTCGGCGATGCCCAAGACCAGGTACACACGGCCTTCAATATCGCCAAGGACCAATTCAATGCCGGTGCGCTCAGCAATCTGGAATTGCTTACGACGGAGCAATCGTTGGTGGCAATCGACGCCGCGGTCGCGTCATCCGATGCGGCCCTTGTGCAAGACCAGATTGCGATATTCAAAGCGCTGGGAGGCGGTTGGCGGAGCGAAAGCCAGCCGGTTCGCTAGGTGAGACGCATCATTCCAAATTGGCGGAGACGCGCACGGTGAAGCCAAGCTGGAGAAGACTTGCATCGCTTTGCGTTGCGTCGGTCGGGATGGCGATAACGATGAAGACGACACCTGCGCGAGGCGACGACATATCGATGCCTGCCGCTGCATCCGCTTGATTCGCCCGTTCGACTGCCGGCGCGGTATCTCTTCGTATACCTTCTACGATCGCGGCGCCTGGACTGGCCGGCCTTTCGTCGGCGGATCGGCGTCAACAACTTGGATCATGGGCCCGCTGGTTTGCGGATAGAGGGCTTCATTGGTCACAAACAATGTCGCTCCGGGCGTCAGTATTCCGTTAATTCGGGCCGCGAAGTCGGCAGGCATTTTTATCCTGGCAACCGCGTTCGGATCGACCTGAGTACCTTGTTCGCCGAGGTGACCGGGCACGCCGATTCTCAACCAACTAAATTTGGCTGGATCAGGAACGTAGGGATCAGGCACGCTGCTCGGGCTTTCGCTGAGGACCAATGCGTGATTGACGAGCGGTGTATCGCCGGCGATGGTCAAGCGTGCGCGGCCAATTTCTATCCCATTGCGATAGACGACGATGAGTTGACTCGCCTGACTGATCACAATGCTGATGGGCCCGATGGGAGACAACTCGGGTTGCCAACGCTCATCCTCCTTGGGCGCAAAGGCCTCGGACTCGACCGGCTGCCCGCCGACAAACGTCACCGGAGCGAGATACCCTGGGTGCGCGACCTGCTCTGGCGCGGTCTGCTCGGTGCCAATCACCACCGTCATGCCGTTGGGCGATATGGCGAAGAGCCGCTGAGCGAACTCGCTCGGCAAGTGAATGCAACCGTGAGATTCGGGATAGCCCGGCAGGCCCCCGGCGTGCAGTGCAATGCCGCCCCACGTGAGTCGCTCCATGTAAGGCATTGGCGCCCCGTCGTAGATCGTCGATCGATGCTCTTTTTGCTTTTGCAGCACCGTGAAAACGCCGGTAGGAGTCAGATGACCCGGACGCCCGGTGCTTACCGTGGTAGCGCCGATTAGGATGCCGTTGCGATAAACATAGCCTCGCTGTTCTGTGATGCTGACGACCATGACCACAGGACCCGTGGTCACGGCTTCGCCCATCCACAAAAACTCGCCTTTCTTCAGCTTATCAATGGGCGTGTCGATCGGTACGGAGGCTTTTGCGCCCCAAAAAGGCACTGAATCGGCGAGCGCAGGAGCCCGTGCTACGACACCGCCTATGACGCTGAGGACCAGACAGAGCGATTGAATCGCCGGCCGCAAGGCAGTCATGTGAACTTCCCCGAATGAATCAAGTCAGTAGCTAAGCTTACAAGTGTTGGAGTTGCATGTCTTGGTACTTTCCCGCCGTTTTTTTATCAATCTTGCCCTCGCCAGTCTTGCCTCTGGGTCCGCAGGAGCCAGGCTCGCATTGGGGCAGGCAGAGAGTCTCGACGGCCACATAAATCCCAGTTTGCTGAGGCGTGCGCTCGATGCCTTCGAACAACATCACGACAGCATCACGTACCGGGATCTTATCGGCGTCGCCGACTTCTCGCTTCCCTCGAGCGCATCAAGGTTTCACCTGGTGAACCTCGTTAACGGCAGCGTCCGCTCGCACCTGGTCGCCCATGGGAGGGGCTCCGATCCCGCTCACACGGGATGGCTGGAGCGATTCTCAAACGAGCCCCACTCAAACGCGACCTCGGCCGGAGCGTATCGAACGGGTTCTGTTTATCCAGGTGCTCACGGCCGCTCGATGCGGCTCGAGGGACTCGACCGGACGAACGATAACGCTTTGTCCCGCGCGATCGTGGTGCATGGTGCCTGGTACGTGAACGAGCAAATGATCGGCCACTCGGGCATGCTCGGTCGCAGTCAGGGCTGCTTCGCGGTTGCCGAATCCAGCCTGCCCGAAATCGTGGCTCGGCTTGGGCCCGGTCGTCTGATCTATGCGGATAGTGACAAGGTACCTGCCTGAGTTCGACCGACCGTTCGGTCTCTTCGCTCTTGTGGACTCGCTCTGCAAGCGCGTCAACTCTCAGATCCTCTCTTAGGTGCTCAGCCACCCAGCGTTCGAGTGGGTCGAACGTTTGCGATCTGGGCAGAGGGTCTTGCAGTCGGCGGAAATGATTCTGGAGTTCTTCCGCCTGTTGCAGGGCAATCAGGATTCCGATCGTCACGAGGCAGCGTTGCTTGGCATCTAGTTCGAGGCCCGCTAATACACCCTGGCGTGTGGAAGCGAGCTCGTCCGTCATGTCAGCCCCCGACACCGAGGACGGCTTTAGTCTCGAGGAAGGCTTCGAGGCCGGATACTCCGTATTCCCGCCCAATGCCGGATTGCTTGTATCCACCGAACGGCGCCAGCGGATCATTTGGCGCACCGTTGATCACCACACGGCCGGTCTGCAGTCGCGCGGCGATCGCGCGCGCATGGATCAGATCGGAGGAAAAAACATACGAAGCGAGGCCATAGTCGCTGTCGTTGGCGATGGTCACCGCTTCGTCCTCATCGCGATAGGTGAGGATGCACAGCACCGGCCCGAAGATCTCCTCTCGGGCGATGGCCATCTCATTGGTGATATCGGCGAACAGCGTGGGCCTGACGAAATATCCTCCGAGCCCACCGGGATGGCCTTCGCCGCCGGCGACCAGCGTCGCGCCCGCCTCAATTCCAAGACGGATATAGCGCTGTACCCGGTCGTACTGGCGCGCACTGACCATAGGACCGACCGCGGTGGCGGGGTCGTGCAGGTCGCCAACCTTCGTCGCCGCCAACGCCGCATTCGCCAGGGGCAGGACGTCGGACAGCCTTGCTGCCGGCACGAGAATGCGAGTACCTGCGAGGCAGGCCTGGCCGCTGTTCAGGAGGCCGGCCGCGATGGCCATTGGCACAGCCGATTCAAAATTCGCATCCTCTAAAATCAGGCTCGGCGACTTGCCGCCGAGTTCCAGAGTGACCCGCTTCACCGTGTCCGCGGCCGCTTTCGTGATCGCCTTGCCTACGGCGGTGGATCCGGTGAACGAGATCTTGGCGATGTCCGGGCTGGTAGTGAGTTCCGCGCCAACCACCTCGCCACGTCCCGTCACGATGTTGAACAGGCCGGCCGCGGCTCCCGCCGCATGCAAGGCCTCGGTGACGATCTCCGTCTGCAATGCGCTCATCTCACTCGGCTTGATCACCGCCGTGCAGCCGGCCGCAAGGGCATAGGCGAGCTTGCTGCAGATGAACCCGGCATTGGAGTTCCAGGGTGTAATCAGCCCAGCCACCCCGACCGGCTCCATGATAACTTCAGAAGCTCCAGTCGGACGGATGAAGCTGTAGGTCTCCAGCGTCTTGGCGGCATTGAGGAATGATTCCGCAGCGTAGCGGGCGGTCCACCTGGCCCTCGCCACCGGAGCGCCGTACTCCAGAATCGTCGCCTCTTCGAGGTCGACGGTCCTCGACAACACGGCATCGTGCAAACTGCGCAGCAGCTCGAGCCGTTCTATCTTCCCCGTGCGGGCGTAAGACGGCAAGGCGTGCTTCGCGGCGTGGATAGCCCGTCGGGCGTCTTCGGCATCCGCAAGCTGAACCTGTCCGATCACCACGCCACGCGCCGGATCGAAGAGGTCGAACATTTCCGTGCCGTGCGGCGCTACGAAAGCACCATTGATATAAATTCGTTGGACCATTCGCATGAAAGATCCCTGTCAATCACTTCGCAGGAATCATTTTAGGCCTTGAGCATTGCCGTGATAAGTTGGACAATTCGTGACATCGCATACCGAAAAGCAGGACAATGAATCGCTCAGGCCTCGTGGAGTTGGATACGGTTGCGGCAGTCGCCCGCCTGGGTGGTTTCCGTGCTGCCGCCATAGAACTTGGAGTTTCAGCGACCAGCGTCAGCAATGCTGTCGCAGGACTGGAGGCGCGACTGGGCGTGCGGCTGTTCAACCGAACGACGCGAAGCGTTTCCCTCTCTGAGGCCGGCGAACAGTTCATCGCCGCAGTGCGGCCGGCGTTATCCGATATCCACGCCGCGATGGAGGCAACGATCAGCCGGCGCGGTCGCCCCGCTGGCACACTGCGTCTTAACTGCCCGGCCGAGGCAGCGCGGCAGATACTCGTCCCCGTGGTGCTGGAGTTCCAACGCCGCTACCCAGAGGTCAGGGTCGATATCGTCACCGACTCACAACAGATCGACATCGTGGCCAAGGGCTTCGATGCCGGAATCCGCCCACGGGATGCGGTACCGGGCGACATGATCGCGGTGCCGTTCGGTCCTGCGCTACGCTACGTCGTCGTTGGATCGCCAGCCTATCTGCGGGACCATCCTGCGCCGGCTAAGCCGGGAGATCTCATGGCGCATCGCTGCATCCGCGCTCGCTGGCCGAGCGGGGCGCTGTATCGATGGGAGTTCGCAAAGCAAGGCAGGGCGCTGACGATTGACGCCCCAGGCTCCCTGACCCTCGACGAACCCACGCTGATGCGCGAGGCGGCCTTGGCCGGTGCCGGCCTCGCCTATATGTGGGAGGCGCGCGTCAGAGGTGATCTCGGGTGTGGTCGCCTCGTCTCCATACTCGATGACTGGATGCCATCGTCGCCGGGGTTCTGCCTTTATTATCCCGACCGTCGCAACGTGCCGGCTACACTCAGAACGTTCATCGAGTTGCTTCGGGCGAACAGCGATTCCGTCGCCCGAAAGCTGATGGGCAATGGCCGAATCAAGAAGCGCTAGAACCCAAGGTATCTGTCGAGAAGATATGCCATTGCGGCTAAAGGGAAATTCCCTGAACGAAACTGGAAAATCGTAGTCCAACTGAAGTCTCGCTGTTGAGCTTCCTTCCGCTTCTTCAATACCATCCTAAAACTGAAACATAGATGCGAGACGCTTGTCTGCATTTTCCTGCGCACTTGGTTTCGTTGAGAGGTATCAATGAGTTCACTACCGTCGCTTGATCACGAAGAAATACTGCGTCGCATCAGCCGCGATCTTGCCGACGGCTATGATGAAGAGCTTGAGTTGGAGATTGAAGATCGCCTTCCGGGTTCAGGCGCAGCATCTGGCGCGGAAATGGACGCGGAAAAGGACTCGCGTCAGGACTATTTCCGCCAGCTGTTTCGGCTTCAGGCGGAACTGGTGAAGTTGCAGGACTGGGTGGTTGCCTCCGGAGAAAAGGTTCTGATCCTATTCGAAGGTCGTGATGCGGCCGGCAAGGGCGGAATGATCAAACGTATCACCCAAAGACTGAACCCGCGCGTGTGCCGTGTTGTGGCGCTACCGTCGCCTAGTGACCGGGAGCGGACGCAGTGGTACTTCCAACGCTATGTGTCGCACCTGCCCGCGGCGGGCGAAATCGTTCTCTTTGACCGGAGCTGGTACAACCGAGCCGGCGTTGAACAAGTGATGGGGTTCTGCACGCCCGAGGAATACGAGGAATTTTTTCGCTCTGTACCGGAATTTGAGCGCATGCTGGTTCGCTCAGGCATCAAGTTGCTGAAGTATTGGTTCTCGATCACAGACGAGGAGCAATACTTGCGGTTTCTCGGTCGCATTCATGACCCATTGAAACAATGGAAGCTCAGTCCTATGGATCTCGAATCGCGGCGGCGCTGGGAGGACTACACCAGAGCGAAGGATGTGATGCTCGAGAGATCGCACATTTCCGAAGCGCGATGGTGGGTCGTGCACGCGGTCGATAAAAAGCGTGCACGCCTGAACTGCATCGATCACCTGCTCAAGCAATTTCCTTACGCTGAGACGCCAAAAACAGCCATTGTGCTGCCGCAACGCGAGCATCACGAACACTACTCTCGGCAGGCGGTTCCTGCGGAAATGCTCGTACCGGAGGTGTACTAGATGGCTGCTCCAACGTCCTCAATGCGCGCGTTCCACGATCATCTCGACCCTGCCATGGATCAGCGCCTGGAGCGCTTGGGCCTGGCAGACAAACCGGGGCAATGGACCGAGCGCTACCTGGTGTGCGAGAAGTTGATCGATCCTTTAGGAGCGAGTTCGCGGCAGAAATTCGAAGCGACGAGCCGATTTATCCGGGACTTGATTGCTCACCGCTGGGTTATGACGCGGCGTGCGCGCGAGCAAAGCGACCCGAAGCGGATCCACTATCTGTCCATGGAATTTCTGCTCGGTCGAACTCTGCGCAATAACATCATGAACCTCGCGGCGGACCCGATAGTACGCCAGGCGATGCAGCAACAAGGATGGAGACTCGAAGCGTTGATCGAAGAGGAGCCAGATGCCGGTCTTGGCAACGGAGGCCTCGGGCGCCTGGCGGCATGTTTTATCGACTCCTTGGCGACGCTTCAATATCCCGCCATTGGCTATGGTCTTCGCTATGAGTATGGGATTTTTCGGCAGTCAATTCGAAACGGGTCTCAAGTCGAACAGCCCGACAATTGGCTGTTCGAGACCGATCCATGGGAAATACCCCGGCCCCACAAAGTGTACGTGGTCCCGCTGCAGGCCACAGTCGAACTGCGCGGCTCGGCCGTGAGATTCATTGCGAACAAGCCTTCGAACCTGTTGGGGATGGCCTATGACCGGCCGGTCGTGGGCTATGGCGCGAATTGCGTCAACACTCTGCGCCTCTGGGCAGCCACTGCCGCTCATTCATTTGACCTGAGTGAGTTTTCGCATGGGGACTTTGCAGGCGCTGTAATCGAAAATGTCGCGGCCGAATCCGTCACGCGTGTGCTGTACCCGGACGATTCAACCGAAGCGGGCAGGGTGCTGCGCTTCCTACAGCAATATTTTTTGGTGAGTTGTTCGCTCCAGGACATCTGTGCGCGTTTCCTGGCGGCGGGCAAGGCAAGCTGGTCCTCGTTCCCGGAGCGCATAGCGCTGCAGATGAATGACACGCACCCTGCGCTCAGCGTGGCCGAGTTGATGCGAATTCTACTGGATCAGGCACACATGGCCTGGGATGAGGCATGGGATATCACCCAACGCACCTTGGCGTATACCAATCACACGTTGCTTCCAGAAGCGCTGGAGAGGTGGCCGGTGGACTTATTCGAGACGTTGATTCCTCGACATCTCGAACTCATCTACGAAATTAATCGCCGTTTCTTGGACAAGGTCCGGAGCCGGTATCCCAATGACGGCGCTCGCGTACAGCGCGTCAGCCTCATTGAGGAGGGGCCAACACGTCGCGTGCGCATGGCCCATTTGGCGGTGGTTGGCTCGCATAGCACAAATGGCGTGGCGGCTATCCACTCTGAACTGTTGCGTACACGGGTCCTGAGCGATTTCGCCGAGTTATTTCCAGAGCGTTTCAACAACAAGACGAATGGCGTCACTCCGCGGCGCTGGCTGCAGCAAGCGAATGCGCCCCTTTCGGATCTCATCACGGAGGCGATTGGGAAAGAGTGGATCGGCGACCTGTCAGAATTGCGCAAGCTGTTGCCGTTGGCAGAGGACGCCGGGTTTCGTCAGCAATTTCGCGCTGCAAAGCGCGCGGCAAAGATTGCTTTTGCCGATTGGCTCAAGGCGAGCAGCGGCCAGATAGTGGACCCCGACTCGATTTTCGACAGCCAGATCAAGCGGATTCACGAGTACAAGCGCCAGCTGCTCAACGTCCTGCACGTCGTGATGCTCTACAATCGCTTGCGCAAGGCTCCCAACCTACAGACGATGCCCCATACTTTTTTCTTCGCGGGCAAAGCGGCGCCGGCTTATACGTTCGCCAAGCTCATCATCCGACTCATCAACGCTGTGGCCGCGACAATCGATGCGGATCCGGCGGTTCGCGGCCGTATTAGCGTGCTGTTTTTGCCCGAATACAACGTGAGCCTTGCAGAACGGCTGATTCCGGCGAGCGATGTGTCCGAGCAGATCTCCACGGCGGGCTATGAAGCAAGCGGCACCGGTAATATGAAGTTCATGATGAACGGTGCGTTGACCATCGGCACTCGCGACGGGGCGACCATCGAGATGGCGCAGCAAGCCGGCGAGGAGAATTTCTTCCTGTTCGGTTTGACGGCACAGCAAGTGGCGGATAGCGCGGGTTGGTATGATCCTCACTGGCACTATTCGAACGAATCCGAATCACGGGAGGCGCTCGATCTCATCTTCTCCAATCACTTCAATCGCGACGAACCGGGCATTTTCGAACCTGTCCGTTACGCGTTGCTGGACGGCGGCGATCACTATCGGCACCTCGCGGACTTGACGGACTATGCTCGAGCGCACGCTCAACTCGATGCCTGCTATGCCAAAAAAGAACAATGGTCTAGGAAGGCCATCATCAACGTGGCGTGTTCCGGCTGGTTTTCGAGTGACCGCACGATCAAGGAGTACGCGCAGGACATATGGAATTTGAAGCCATCTCCGGTTCCGTAGGCTGCGCACACCTCAACTGCCGAGCGCATCCGGATGCCGCCACCCTCGCTCAAATGGCAGGCGCCAGGCGTGCGGAGCGATAAGTTGGTGGATCGCGTTGGGTCCCCAGCTTCCCGGGGCATAGAATCGAACGGCCGGAGGGGCCTCGAGTAGGGGACCCGAAACCTCCCAAAGGCGCTCGATCCCGTCAGCGGTGGTGAACAGGGTGGGATCTCCGCGCATGGCATCGAGAATCAAACGCTCATACGCCTCGAGTACATCGGCAATGTGCCCAGTGTCGTGCATCGCGAATTGCATGCTGAGCTTGTCGAGACGCATTCCGGGTCCAGGCCGCTTGCCATAGAAGGACAGAGACATTTTTGCGGCATCGGCCAGGTCGAAAGTGAGGTGGTCCGGACCTTGCTCGCTGACCCCGGAACCGGCCGGGAACATGCTCTTCGGCGGCTCCCGGAACGCGATCGAAATGATGCGTTGTCCCTCGGCAAGGCGCTTGCCGGTGCGCAGATAGAAAGGCACTCCGGCCCAGCGCCAATTGTCGATGTAGCACTTCAAGGCGATGAATGTCTCGGTGTCCGAGTCGGCCGAGACTCCCTCTTCTGAGCGGTATCCGGTGTATTGTCCGCGCACTACATCCGCCGGCCGGATCGGCAACATGCTGCGAAAGACTTTGTTTTTCTCCTCGCTGATCGGATTTGGTTCCAGCGATGTCGGGGCCTCCATGGCCATAAACCCAAGAATTTGGAATAGGTGGGTAACCACCATATCTCGATAGGCGCCGGTTTGCTCGTAGAAACCAGAACGCTTACCGAGTGCTAATTTCTCCGGTACATCGATTTGAACGTGATCGATAAAATTGCGATTCCAGATCGGCTCAAACAATCCATTGGCAAAGCGGAAGGCGAGAATATTTTGTGCGGCTTCTTTGCCCAGAAAATGATCGATTCGGAAGATCTGCTCCTCATCAAACACTTCATGCAATTGGCTGTTCAAGGACACTGCACTGGTCAGATTGGTCCCAAAGGGCTTTTCCATGATGATTCGAGAGCGCTCTACGAGTTCGGCTTCCCCCAGCAAGCGCACGGCCGACAATGCCGCGTTGGGCGGCACGCTGAGGTAGTGCAACCGGCGACTCTCGAGGTTGAAAGCGCGCTCCGCCTCCAGCACCGCCGCCTTGAGAACCATGGCACCTGCGGTCAATGGCACGTACTGAAGGTTACTGGCAAAGAGATCCCAGTCGGCCGGTCGAACCTCGCGTGTGGCGAACTCGGTGAGCGCTTCGCGGGCCAACTTCCGAAATGCTCCGGTGTCCAGATCGTCGAGCGATACGCCAATGATGCGGCAACCGGGGATGAATCCTGAGCTTGAAAGATGAAACAAGCCGGGTAGGAGCTTGCGCCGGGCAAGATCACCCGTGGCGCCGAATAGAACCACGACCTGGGGAAACTGTGGGCCCACGCCCGGCGGTATTTTTGTCATTCTTCACTCCTTTCCTTTTTTGAGAGGATCTGCCGGTGCAGCGCCTCGCCGAAAACGAAAATGGCACAAAGCCATGACAATTGATGGACAGGAAATCACGCCCTAACTAGCTGGTACCGGGCGAGGGTCCAGTGCCGCGCCGGCGTCGCGGAACGGCTTGTCTCACAGTCGCTAAAATCTCCGTCCAATATCCACGCAAAAACAACCAATTGCCAGCCAACACTATCAACAAGAAACAGACTAACCGAGCGCCAACGTTGATAACCGGGGCGACCCCGATCGGTAGGATCGTATCGAGATACTGGCTTGCGCCGAACGCGATTAGATTGATGATGAATGGGACAATGAGAGCGGCGGCGGTTACCCTTAGACGCACGCCCAGCCTGGTTAAAGAGATTAGCAATGCCAGGGTAATAGAAACATAAAAGATGGCGACGCATGTTGCGATGGGTTGCACTCCTCCCCCAAGGAGCGCGCCTATGGCGCCAGACGCCATCGCACCGAGGCCGTACACCGCCAAAAATATGAAGCGGAAGCGCCACAAGCCCCTGGCATCTATCAATGCGCGACTCGCGGCGACCAGAAGCCAAGCGGGAAGACAAACGGCGAGCGTTAAAACTGCCGGTGTAGCCATGTCCCACTTGCCGCGCCATGTCAAATGTATGGCGATCGGCAGCGCAATCAGCATGGCTCCAAACGCGCTAAGTCCGACCGACGAAATAACAGAGACTATCCGAGAAAATGCGCGAATTTGCCTAGGGCTATCATCGTTCAGACGCGCGAGCAAAGCGGGCAAAACGGTCTCAATTGCCATATTAACGGGTGTTGTAATTGCCACGATTAACTGGTACGCAAAAAAATAAATACCCACGATCCGAGCGCTCGTTATGATCCCGACTGCAAAGTAATTACCTGTCGTAGCGAATGCGAGTGCCGCGGTACTGAGCATTATCCAGCGCGTCTGCTTGAATATATTGAGGAAACCCTTGGTTCCGGCAGACCAGAGAGACGACCTAGACTTGACATAGCGAGCGCTCACAACGCTTTCATAAATCGCCTGCATTAACGTGGGCAATGCAAAGCTCTTCGCGCCGAAACCCATGAGAGCAAACCCGACGACCCCGAATTGCCAGACTAGCGCAGACCCCAGATTTATTGACGAGATCTCTTTAAACCGATGATCCACCGTTAGTTTTGCCTTATAGATCGTGGCGTGGGTACCGAGCGGAATAGCTATGGCCACGGACAGAAGCACGAGGCCTACGGGCGGGTTCTTTGTCAGATAGACGAAGGCGGGAACCATTAGGAGCGTCATGGCAATGACGTTAAGGGCAAGTGTGTAAGTAAAATATAACGGAGCTTTCGAATCGTAACTGCTACCGTCTTTTATGATTAGTTGCGCTATGCCGCCTCCACGTAGAACTGCTACCGCGGCTGAGATCGAAAGCGCAAATGCATACGCACCAAAATCTTCTGGGCGCAACAACCAGGCAGTGACTACCTGGCCGAGCAGAGCAATCCCACGGGATAAAATATTGCTCGATGCAACCCAGGTCATGCCCTTGATCACGACACCGGCGCTGCCTTGTACAGGCGGTCTTGCGGCCTCGGCGCCAAGCGAACTGTGCGGCACTGAAGTGTCGGGCGGCTGAAGCGAAGGATCTTGTGAAGAGGGAGAACCAGTCGGTGGAGGCGTAGTCATGTGCTTGGGAGGGACTCGCGATGCTTTGAATACGCATCGGCGAGCGAGCGCGCACTGTGCTGCCAGGTAAGAGTGCTCATTAAAAGGGTTTTTAGTCGATCATTCTTGGGGCGCTCCCAGGCCACTGCCAGTCCCCGCCTGATGTCCGCAACGTCGAACGGATCCACATATTCCGCCATCTCAAGAAAATAATCCGGCGGTCCACCGTTTTTCGTGATCACAAGATTGGCTCCATACGAAGCCGCTTCGACCGCGACCAGGCCTGTGCCCTCGTGGTGGCTGGGAAGGCAGAACACTCTGCAAAGTGAGTACAACGCGGCTTTCGTCGCTTCATCAATGAACCCGAGCAGAATGATACGTTGTCCCTGTTTCATTCTTTGCTTGAGCTCATCGAGTATGGGTCCGGCCGTTGTACGGCCGGCGACAACCAATGGAAATCCCAATTCGGCAGCTGCCTGAGATAGCCGCAAGACGTTTTTTCGCTCTTGGGTAAAGGCGCTAATGTGGAGAACGAAGTCTTTTGGAAGCTTCAATGAATTTATTGTCGAGTCAACGTCGATATCCAATTTGCGCGGCTCAGAACACCCGTTCAGGACGATCTCCACTTTCGCCGTCGATATCCGCAGACTTTCTGTGACGCGCCGTTGCTCGTGTTGTGATCGACAGATCACCACACCGCTGTGCTGTGCCTGCGATCTAATGATGCCTGGGATCGTCAACAACCTAGATGAGAAGGATCCAAGATCCGCCGCCAAGCGATAGGCGGTGAAAGACTGATTTGAGTCAATAATAGGCGAATACGCGACCAACGTGCGATGTTGGTTCGGAAATCGGAGATCTAGCGCAGGATAAATCGCGCAAGGTGCAAAAAAATGCAAAACGTCCAGATCCTTGATGTCTTGCCATCGCCAGGGATCGAGAAGATCCACAGTATGCCCAATGGATTCAAGGGCTTCGGCCTGGTGCCGCGCCTGAGCCACTACACCATGGCCGCGAACCAAAGACCAATCAGAAGGAATCATAAAACCAATGCGCATTTTAAAACGTCTACCTTTCGACCAAGTAACTAGATTCCTGGCGGGAGCGCCCGGGTCTTGCAACGCAAGTGCCGCCTCGGGAAATGCGGATTCCAGCGGGTCACTTGGTTAACCATACGCTCATATTTTGGGCTGGAAACAATCGGCTGAGACAGGTCAATTCGAAGTATTTTTGAATTTTCCCGTTGGCATTCACCAGGAGTTCCACTACGTAGTTGTAGAAAAGCGGTCCCCGGAGGAACGATATGTGCCGCCTCGAGATCTCCCGGAACGAGAAATCAAAGTAGTAACTGCGGGCAATCGCCGAACCAGCAACAAAAAACTCAAACGTACGTATGGAGAAGCGGCTCTTGTGCGTGGGATCAATAAAATTGTCCGCCGATGTAAAATGCGGAACTCTGATTTCCAAGGTTCCGCCGGGGCGCAGTATTCTGTGTAGGTCCCGCAATAACAAAATGTAGTCGACATGCTCAAGAACATCTTTTGCGAGTACATGGTCCACGCTGCCATCTGCAAAAGGGAGCGGCAATTTCTCGAGATCATGCACAACATCGACACCTGGTAGTGCCGCCCGGTCGAGGTTTATCCAGCCAGGATAAATATCAAATCCGCAACCCAAATTTAACTTTGTCGACATGTCGCTGGGCATAGTAACGTTGCCATCGCTTTGATGGTCAAGACTTTGCGAGTAGGAGAACTCCTACAATTACTATCGGCTGCAGGGGGCCCGTGTTGGGCAGACGCCCTACGGGTTGCGATCCTTTGGAAGAGGCTCCGTACCGAAATCCCGCAGCGCAATCGGGAATCAATTGAGTTTCTCATTTCGGTCGCGTCTAAACCACGACGCTGCTTTACCTCAGACGGTGCCGGCCTTTCTGATTCAGAGCCGCTGGTTATATGAAATTCCTATCAGCGTAAGCTGGTATTGCGTATTGGCGAACGGAACACACAACACGTAGGCTCGCTTCCGAAAGAGTTACGAGCAGTAACCAGCAATGGGGGACGACATGAAGGGAATGTACGGGTTGGCGGCCACATTTGTGCTATGGCCCTGGGCTGGCGCGGCTTCTGCTTCTGATCTGGCTGCGGCGTCCGAGGACCAAGGCACACTTGCAGAAATCGTAGTGATCGCCCAGAAGCGCACGGAGAACTTGCAGAGCGTGCCTATCGCGATTTCCACGGTCTCGGGCAGTCAGCTCGCCGCGGTGGGCGCCAACAATATTACGGCCATCGCAGACATGACCCCCGGATTGCAAATGACCACCGCCCAGGGATCGCTGGCCCCGCACATACGCGGCGTCGGTTCGGAGATTCCGAACGTCGAGAACTCCGTGGCGCTGTATCTCGACGGCGTTTATATTGCTTCGCCTTCCGCTGCATTGCTCTCACTCAACAATATCCAGCAGATCGAGACGCTGAAAGGCCCTCAAGGCACGCTTTTTGGACGCAACGCGACCGGCGGCGCACTGCTGGTCGAGACGCGCGATCCATCTGAGAGTTTCAGCAGCAGCATGGATGTGGGCTACGGTAATTTTCAGACCACGATGTTCAACGGCTACGTCGCGGGTGGACTGGCTCCTGGTCTCGCTGCCGATATCGCGATGCACGTCAGCCACCAGGGCGAAGGTTATGGCCGGAATCTTGAGACAGGTTCTGATATCTACGAAACTAATTTGGACCTCGCTGTGCGCTCCAAATGGGTCTGGACGCCCACTGACGCCGACACCGTTCATCTGAGCTTCGACTTCGAGCGCCGCCACGGTAGCTCAGCCACTCCGGACTACATTCCGAGAGGAACGTATCCTTCGGTCTTGGAGTATCCGTCGGTGACGACACCCGTGCCGCATCCGTACGACATCAACACATTCCTCGACCCGTCGGATAGCCTGGACTCGGGAGGAGTCAGCGTACGGTTCGATCATCTCATGAGCTGGGCTAAGTTCGTCTCCATCAGCGCCTATCGCCAGCAGAGCTTCGATGTGAAATTCGATATCACCCTGACGCCGGCCACCTCCATTCAGCAGCCGGTACCGTTTCCGCCCTTCGTGCTCATTATCCCGCTGCCTACGGTAGATGCGCTCGTCCATGACAAGCAGATCTCGCAGGAGTTTCAGCTGGTGTCGCCGGATAACTCCGCCGTCCCATGGCTGACCTGGGTTGGCGGCCTGTATTATTTCTATGACCTCGGGGAGCAGGTGAACAGTTTCGCGGAAGTGAAGACGAACTCTTATTCGGGCTTTGGCGAGACGCACATCGAGTTCCTGCCAGGCAGCCGCTTGACGCTTGGCTTGCGCTACACGGACGAGGACAAGGTTTTGTCCGTCACACCGGGCTACACCGGTACTCTCACCCCCTCGCCGACCACGTGGTTCTCCCAACTAACCTATCGTCTCGGACTCGATCACAAGTTCGACAACGGGGTCCTGATATACGCATCCAGGAATTTGGGCTTCAAGAGTGGCGGCTACAATTCAACTCAACCAAGTCTGCCGAACTTCGATCCCGAGATTCTGAAGGCCTATGAAGTGGGCGCCAAGACCGAATTCCTAGAGCACAAGGTGCGTCTCAACAGCGCGGCGTTCTATTATGACTACACCGGCATTCAGTTGAACAAACTGACCACCACCAACCAAGTACAATTTTACAATGGCCCGGCGGCGACCTCGTACGGTGCGGATCTCGACTTGGAGGCGCAAGTGACCCAGGCGCTGAGACTGGACCTGGGCGCGAGTTACATCCACGCTCGATTTACGTCTTCCACGCCGCCAGTCCAATTCAACGTGCCCAATCCTCCTTTCCCGGGCGGCAGCACTCCCTCCTTTGCCTCGGCTGACGGCAATCAATTGCCATACACGCCGCAATGGACCGCCAACCTCGGCCTGAGCTATCTGATACCGACCTCGATAGGAGACTGGACGCTCGATGCGCAATACCTTCACAACAGCGGTTGGTTCGCCGAGGCGGACAACCAGTTGCGTCAGCCGGCCTATGACAACGTCAATACCGGTCTCCACTGGCACGTGAACAATGGGCCTTACACGGTCAGTTTGTGGTGCCGAAACCTGACCAACGAGCTTGTGTACACAGCTGCCGCGGGTAACTTCCTTGCCAGCCTCGCGCAATATGCGCCGCCGCGCACCTACGGCATCCAATTCAGCGCGAAATTGTAATTGCTACTGCTGCGCGCCTATGCAAGCTGCTACGCGCACATGTTCATCGACGACAAATTGAGCACGCAGGAGGCGATGCGGTGAGGGCACGAACCATATTGATCACGGCGCTCGGTGTAGGCGCAGTCGGTGCCGGCCTGGTTATTGGAATGCGATCCGGGTCACCCGTCACTGGAGTGCAGGCAGCGTGTCCCCGTTTCACGCCCATGCACGGTCTGATGCCGTTGCTGTTTCGCATCGGAGTACTTCCCAAGCCGCCGATCGCCGCGAGCGTTGCGCCCAGCGACACCAGCACCAGTATCGTCATTCAACCTGACCGCCATGATCAGATCCAATGCGGCAAAACGCCGCTCAAGTCCATTGAGAATGTCGTGTACGCCGCTCCGAAGCTGCCCAATGGAAAATCGATGTCCCTCAAAATGGACCTGCTCATTCCCGAGCCGGTGCGCAAACGGACCGTGGTGGTGTACGTTCCGGGCGGCGGATTCGTCGTGGCTGCCAAAGAAGGCGCCTTGAATCTGCGCACCTACGTCGCTGAGGCCGGGTTTGCCGTTGTCAGCGTCCAGTACCGGACGACACGCGACGGCGCGAACTATCGCGACGGAGTGGAGGACATCAAAGCGGCGATCCGATATCTGCGCGCAAACGCTGGCCAGTACGGAATCGACGCAACGGCGGTCGCGCTGTGGGGTGAATCTGCCGGCGGCTACCTCGCCGCGATGGTCGGCGTTACGAACCACAATAGTACGTTTGAAGCGGGCGCCAATCTGAATCAGAGCAGCGACGTACAGGGCGTCATCGATGATTTCGGCGCGTCCGACATTTCCAAGATCGCGGCCGATTTTGATGCCGCAACCCAGCATGTCATCTACACAAACGAGGGATTGGTTCAATACATAGGCAAGACGCCCGACGCGAACACTCTTGACTCCGGCATCGCGACCACGGCCGCGAACCCGCTGAAGTACATTCAGGCCAATGCTCCACCCTTCATTATCTTTCACGGCAATCAGGACAGAATGGTTTCGCCCAGCCAAACCGCGATCCTGCACGACGCCTTGGTGGCGACGGGAGTGCGCAGCACCCGCTATGTGGTGGACGGTGCGGCCCATGGCGATCTGAGTTTCATGGGTGATACCCAATCCGGTCTGCTCTGGTCGACGAATAGGGTTATGAACCTGATCGTGGACTTTCTGAACCGCCTGAATGCCGCAACCTGACGCGCAGTCCCGGGAAAGTGCAGTGCTGCAAAGACTGGCGCACGGCGAACCCTTGCTTAGTCTCGGCATTCGCAACGCACGCACTGCTGAGATCGTGCGGATGGCAAAGACCGCCGGCTTTGGATTGGTGTGGATCGATCTGGAGCACAGCAGCATATCGATTGATTGCGGGGTGCAGATCATCGCTTCGGCCGCCGATCTAGGGCTGGAGGCGTGGGTGCGAGTTCCGGAACGCGACTACGGTGTGATTGGCCGGCTGCTGGATGGGGGCGCGACCGGTATCGTTGCGCCTCGAGTGGAGACGGCGGAGGAGGCGCAGAGAGTCGTCAATGCGGTGCGATTCCCGCCACGCGGCCAGCGTTCCCAGACGGCCCTGCTGCCGCAGGCAAAGTACCGGCGCATGTCTGCGGAAGAGCTCATGCGCTGCGCCGACCTCGCCACAACGGTTCATATCCTGATTGAGTCAGCGCTAGGCGTCCGTAACGCGGATGCCATTGCCGCCATCGACGGAGTCGACATCCTACATGTCGGCATGAATGATTTGTCGGTGGATCTTGGGCATGTCGATCATCTGCGCCACGCGGACGTGCTCGACGCCTGTAAGCGCGTCATCGCCGCTGCGCACGGCAGGGGCAAACTGGCGGTCGTCGGGGGCGCCTCGGATCCCGCCCTATTCGTGGAGCTTCTCAACGCCGGAGCAGCGCCGCTCGTATTCGCTGCGATTGATACCGATGTTCTGGCGGCGGGGCTGACCCTGCGAGCGGCTGATTGGGGTCAGCGCATCCAGGAGTGGCGCAACCAGAGTCAAGGGTTCATCCAAAGCAACGAGCAGTCTCGATGAGCGAAGCGCCGTTGCTCTCGTTGCCATTGCGTGCCCTCGAGACCATCTCTCGACCCAATTTTCTGCTGCCGTCCGGCGCCTGGGACATGCACGTACACATATTTGGGCCTCCTGAACGATATTCGCACGTCGCGAAGCCGCACTACACTCTGCCGGATGGAACACTGGCACAGTATCGCCGTCTCATGACGCAGCTTGGCATCGAAAGGTTTGTGCTTGTTCAGCCCAGCTACTACGGCACCGATAACTCCTGTTTGCTCGACACGCTTGACGAGGTTGGCGATCTGGCCCGCGGCGTCGTCATGATTGAGCCCGATATTGGCGACGCCGAACTCGACCGCTTCCATCGGTGCGGCGTCAGAGCTGTTAGGCTCGATCTGTTCAAGCGAGCGGGAGAACCCCGGGCGGCGATACAGCGCTACGTCACGGAAACAGCCGGACGTGTCGCTCCCCTGGGGTGGCATCTGCAATTCTATGCCCCCGGCTATGTGGTGCGCGACTTGATCCATTTTTTCAGAACGCTGCCAACAGATTTTGTGATTGATCACATGGGTTACATGCTGGAGGAAGACGGCCTACGAGCCGAGGATTTTTCCGCATTGCTCGATCTTCTGGGATGCGGTCACTGCTACCTTAAGCTAAGCGGGGCCTATCGTATCGCCAAACATAGGGGTTACGAATTTGTGGAGCCTGTCGCGAAAGCGATAGTCGAGCGTGCGCCGGATAGGGCGATATGGGGTTCTGACTGGCCGCATATTTCATACTCTGACCGGGACACGGGAGAGTTGGTGAGTCTGCTCGAGCGCTGGGCGCCGTCGCAGAGCGCACGCCGACAGATCCTGGTCGACAACCCCAACCGCCTGTTTGGCGTTGCCTGATGGAAGTTGCAAGAGACGCGGCGTTGCAATTCGGCGTCAATCGGTCTCGAAGGCCCTGGGCGCTGCTTAGCGTCTCGTTTGCCCTCGTGATGATTGACGGCTACGACTTATTCATTGTGTCGTTTGTTGCGCCGCTGATCGCAAAAGATCTTCATCTGAACTTTCAGAGTATCGGCGCCATCTTCGCTGCCGGCCTGGCTGGCTCCATGGTAGGCGGCCTCCTTCTGGGTCACATTGCGGACCGCGTGGGCCGCCGGCCCTCTCTGCTCGTCTCACTGGCCATGGCCGGAGTTGCGACACTGCTTTGCTCGCAGGCCCATTCATTCGGCGCTTTCGCAGCCCTGCGTTTCCTCACCGGTTTGGCTCTGGGGGGACTTCTCGCGGCGATTGTCCCGCTGGTGGCAGAGCACTTCCCGTCGCAGCAGCGCAGCGCGGCCGTGACTGTGATGTTCATCGGCTATCCACTCGGGGCGGTGATCGGCGGCGCGATCACGGCGCTGTTGATCGTCTATGGCTGGCGAAATCTGTTCCTCGGTGCCGGAGTTGTCACGCTGCTTCTCGTGCCGATTGCGCTACTCCTGCGCGAAACGCTTTATAGCTCAGCTGATCCAATTGACGCCTCGCATCGCGAACTGTGGAGACGGTCCTTCATGGACTTGTTTACCGAGGGACGTTTCTGGTCCACGGTCATAGCCTCATTTGCAATCTTCTGCCTGCTTTTGGTGACTTATCTATTAAACAGCTGGACGCCGCTGATTGCGGCTAGATCGGGTTTTAGCCCGCAGACGGCCGCTTGGTGCGGCGTGCTTCTGAATCTGGGCGGTGTCATCGGCGCACTGACCTCAACCTTGCTCGTGGCGAGATTCGGGGTTTTCAAGGTGGTGACTTTGATGGTCGCGAGCGGCTCGCTCGCCGTCGCTTTGCTGGGCTATCTATACGGTTCCGTCGGCGCATTGTATTCAGGCCTCGGTGTCATTGGCCTGCTGGTGATTGGGGGGCAACAGAACGCGCCGGCGATCTCCGTGCAGTTGTATCCCAAGCGCATGCGCAGTACCGGAGTGGGCTGGCAGTTTGCCGCGGGCCGATTCGGATCGATATTGGGACCAATCATCGGCGGCCAGCTGCTGGCGGCGAACGTTTCTGTTCAACTGTTATTCATGCTGATAGCAATTCCTACCCTCCTGTCCGCCGGCGCGTACACAGTGGTCGGCTTGCTGCGACAAAAACAGGCCGCGTGGTGAGCGCCATGCTCATCGAACATCAACGCCTGCCGACCAGCGGCGCGCGGGCTGTCCTGCCGTTCGCGTTAACGGATGCGCAGTATCTGATCGTACCGCAGCTGGCAGTGGATGTTCCGGGCACGCCGGCGCATATGAATGGAGGTGATAGCGACACCGGCGCTCAGGTTTATCGCTGGCAACACGGCCGCATGATTCCGGATGGACTGCTGCCGCTCAGCGGAGGCGAGGACGCCGAGTTCTTCAACCTCGGAGAAGAATCGTATTTGGTGACGGCGGGAGTCCGTTCGGGCCACGGACCCTATCGCTACAATATTGACCAGGTGCTCTACAAGCGGATCAGCGGCTCGTGGGCACCCATCCAGACGTTTGCCGGCTTCGCTGCGAAGCAGTGGCACTTTTTCCGTGTCGGCCATCGTGCTTTCCTGGCGCTGGCGCAAGGCGTCACGCTCGATCATATTGAGGCGACAAATCCACGGACCTCACGAATCTATGCATGGAACGGCCGGCAATTTGACGATTTCCAAGCGATTGAAGGCATGTGGGGATACAACTGGGAATCGTTCGAAATTGCGGGGCAGAGCTTCCTGGCTTACGCTGATCACGTTGGGGAATCAGTCCTCCTCGCTTGGAATGGCTCATCGTTTAGTTCGTTGCAATCCTTCTCCAAGAAGGGCGGTCGTTGCTTTCGGTATTTTGCCGCTGAGGGCAAGCATTACGTCGCCTTTGCCAACATCCAGGGCGACTCAACTCTGTATCGCTGGGGCGGGAAAGACTTTGCTCCTTGCCAGACACTGGGTGGGCCGGGCGGTCGAGAGTTTTGCGTCGTTCGGACAAGTTCAAACCTGTATCTGCTGCAGATCAATTTCATTCAGGGCGAGCCTTCCGCACCACGAACCAATCTTATGTCGCGCGTCTTTAAATGGACGGATGGCAAACTAGTGCTGGTCGAGGAATTCCCGACTGCCGGTGGGACTGACGCTGCGGTATTCTCCGCGGACGGCAAACTGTTTGTGGCTGTCTCCAACAGCCTTACCATCGACGTCCGGTTCCGAACCGACACCATCATTTACCGCTTTACCGGCTGATTGCGTAGGCAGCGCTTTCCATGCCACCGCCAAGTGCGGCTTCGAGGAGATGACCATGGCCTACGCCCCGCACGATAATTTCCGGCTTCTGTACGACGCCTACACCGGTCCTGGCAGTACCGCGCAACATTTGACCAAACACATGGTTCGCCTGACCGAGCACGATCCGCTGCTCGTCATCACCGGAGCGGACTTCGTAATCTTTCCCGGGGGCGGCTCCCCGCCAGTCGTTGAGAGTTTCCGACATTCAACTCGGGGCTTTGTCGAGCTCACAGCGGTCTCCCACCTCGCTCCCTGCATCGCGTGGGTGTTCCGACTGCGCGAGCTCGGCGATGCCAATTGGCGCGACGACGCAAAACGGATAATAGACACGGCCGACCAGGTCCGCTCCGTCAACGATACGCACTATTGGGAGAAAGAGGTGGCCGTGGAGGCCTATCGGGGGTATGAATCAAAGATTGCGGACATGGTGGATTACACCTGCCGCGTGAGTTCTCAATTCATGAGAACGTGCCTGGCCGATGAACGCCTGATGACATTTGAGAATCTGCGGCAAAACTTTCTGGATCCGATCAACAGTCCGGTTGTTCAGGTCCCTCTGAACGATGTCATGGTCGCAACCTTTACACTGACCTTCCTTGACATCGCGCACCGCATGATTCGATGGCTTCGTTCCCAGAAGCTCGACTGGCGCAAACTGATGGTTCTGCTCAGCGGCAAATCAGGCCGGCCGAGTGCAGGACTGACGTGGCAGACGAACAATAATTGCCATTTGCTCTGGCGGGCCTCGGAGGAGCAGATATCCGCCGAGAATGTGCAGATCACCCCGCATGGCCCAAGCCTCGCCCTGTCCGACCTGCGCGATGCAGCCCGGGTTGCGGAGATCGAGGGGCAGGTGAGGGAGGTATTCTTGCAATTGCGGGCTAATACCGACCTGGCACGGGTGATGTTTGAGGGCTATCCCGCCTTTGCGAAAAGCATCGAGGAGCCCCCGGTCATCGAGCCGACGACGAGGTCGTTACATGCGATGCCTCGCCTGCGTTCGCCCGACGATCGCATTACCGCTATTACCCGTCTTCGTTTCGTAATGGAAGACCCCACTCAGCTGCTGTCCAATTCGGTCGCGCACTTTGTCATTGACCAGCTATGCGAGCACAACAACAGTCCAGGGCTCGTGGTGATACCTGGATTCTCAAGGGTGTCGTATCCGGCGCGCCCATGATGTGTTATCCCGGTGGTTCATGCCCTCGATCGCGTGAGTTGCTGCGTCATCAATACATGTCTTTTACGTTCATTTGCTTATAGAATTTGCCTATCGTGAAGCTACGTCAGCTCGAATACTTTGTCATGGTTGCGGACGAGGGCGGCTTTAACCGTGCGGCTCAGCGGCTTCACGTGGCGCAACCTTCGTTGAGCGTTCAGATCAAGGCGCTCGAAGTGGAAGTTGGAGCTCGATTGTTCGAGCGGGACAAGCACCACGTTTTCCTGACACAGGCCGGCAAGCGATTTCAGCAACACGCGCGCTCGATTTTGTCGCTGGCCGAGACCGCAAAGATCGAGGCCCGTTGCGCCGAAGCGGGTGAATTGGGTGAGCTCAATGTGGGATATAGTGCGTCGGCGATGTTTTCCGACGTTCTGCCCGCTGCGATCCGGCAGTTTCGACAGCAATTTCCCTACGTTGTGCTCACGCTGCATGATGTGCCGTCGCTCGAGCAACTCCATGGCCTGTTGGAGCGAACGTTGGATCTGGGGATTTTGCGCAAACCCGAGGTACGGATTCCTGCTGGTATTGAAATCAGTGAGTGGTATCGCGCCCCCCTCGTTGTCGCGATTCAACAAGATCATCCCCTGGCGCGCCGGCCGTCACTGTCACTGAGTCAGCTCAAGGCCGAGCCATTCGTCACCTATCCGCGCGAGGCGGGTACCGGCCTTTATTGGCAGATCCTGGACATTTGCGCGCACGCAGGATTTCGGCCACGCGTAGCAAGAGAAGTGCTGGAGCCGTCAACCATCATCGGACTGGTTGCCGCCGGTGTCGGCGTCGCGATCGTTCCCGACGGAATCCAATGTATTCGGCTAAAAGGCGCGATTTACAAACCACTGACCGATATCAGTGCTTACTCGGCTTTGTATCTCGCACGTCGTCAAGACGATCCGAATACGCACTTGCGCGCGATCCGTGAAATGCTGGCGACGACCGGATCACCGCAACAGCCAAAAAGAAAGCGTTCGACAGCGCATTCGCGCCATTGAACATGAAGCGAGCGGATACACGGCGACGTGAAATTTGACACTTACCGGGCCAAGTTTGCGGGCGCTGCCTTCGCAGTTCTGATTATTAGCGGGTCTATGAACACCGTGGCCACGGCCGAGGAAATTAGGCGAGTTTCGGTTAACGGCGCTGTGCTTGCGTATATTGAGTTAGGCCAAGGCGAGCCGGTAATATTTGTTCACGGCGGCCTGCAGGACTATCGAATGTGGCGGGAGCATCTTCCAATATTTGCGCGTCGCTATCACGTTATCGCTTACAGCCGCCGCAATAGCTATCCGAACGAGACAAGTCCGGATGGCATGCCAGATGGGGCCGCTGATGTGCACGGAGAGGACCTTGCGGCCTTCGTGCGCGCTCTTGGTATCTCGAAAGTGCGCATCGTGGCGCACTCATCGGGAGCGCACGCGGCACTTTTCTTCGCCGCATCTCACCCCGATATGGTCGTTAGTCTGGCGCTCAACGAACCGCCTGCCGCGGGAGTACTGGTCGGTACGCAGAATGGCGCCGAGACATTGAAGGAATTCGCAATAAGACTTGCGCCAGCCCGAGAGGCGCTCAAGATCGGCGATACGAGGAACGGTATTCCGCTTTTTGTAAATGGCGTTGGTGGACCCGGAGCGTACGAACGTCGCTCCGCGGCCGACAAGAACATGAACGCGGACAACGCTGCGTCATACCTTGCCGACGCGACGACAAAACTTCCGAGGGCTGCGTTTACCTGCGACATGGCGAAAGCCATCGCTGCTCCTGTTTTGCTGTCGAATGGCGAGCGAAGTCAGCATTTCTTTTTCAGGATCATTGATCAGTTGGTAGCTTGCTTGCCTAACAGCGAGAGGATTGTTGTCGCGCAAAGTTCGCACACGGTGCCTAGCGAAAACCCTGACGCTTATGATCAGGCTGTCCTTACGTTTCTCGCCAGGCATTGACGCAGCGAAACAAAGAGGCGACCAATGACTCCGCATCGGACGCCTCGTATCACGCTACAAGTTAACCGCCCGAATCTGAGGAGATTTCAGGTGCTGCTTCCAGCGCGAGTCGCCGAATCAGATATAGGCCGTTGTCCGCCAGCAGGAAAGTAGTGCCCGTATCGGGATTTGTCACCTCTTGGCGGACATGCTTTACCTCAAAGACGCGGTCGTCCCTGGGCGATTCCCCGCTCTGAAAGACCCTGTAGTCTCGCGTGATTGGACCAACGGCTTCGTTGACTGCTCGGCCGGCGAGCCTTGAGGGATCATCGGTCAAGAGTATTGTGGAATTCCGCGTGTCCAGACCAGGCACCTTTAGCAGCACCGGAATACTGCGCAGATCCAACACGGCGTCTCCTTGACCTCCGCGATACCTGACGAGTTCGCCGCGCTTTCCGAGATCGGCTAGAAAGTCGTATGGTCCCACCGCGTCAAGTTGCACTGAACCCTTGCCCGCCACGTGGGCTGGATCAGTCACATCAAAGATCGCGAGCTGAGCACCTTCACGCTGCTCAACATACAAAAGGGTGCGTCCACCGATAGTATCGTGCAGGAACATCGCTTCGCCGCTTTGCCGAGCCAATGTTGGCAGGTTCCCCGGGGGCACCAGAACAACTTCGTTGGACGGATTGGCGTATGCAAGCGGCGGCGCCGACAGTCCCCCTAGAACGATCGCGAGCGCCAGTCGAGGTGCATTCCGCGGCCATTTGCCACCTATGTTCGTTGTCATCGCAGTCTCTCCTATGGCTTACCGCTATTTGTTCTGTTGAACAGTAAGACTGCCGACCCGTCGCATTTATTCCGTGGTAATCAAGCTGTGGGGCGAGTGACTCATTACACGGTAGGGGGGTAGGAATCACGCCTAAGCTATTGATTTATCATCGCAGACTCTGTGCGAAGAGTAGAGCATGAAATTCCGATTGACAGCTCACCCGAAAGTATGTATGTTTACATACATGCACTCGAAAACGCCCCAAGACCGACGTAGCGCGATACTTGAGGCAGGTTTGGCGGTGCTGCGCGAAGAGGGACTCGCAGGTTTTACACAGCCCAACGTCGCAGCGAAAGCCGGGCTTCGACAGGGAAACCTGACCTATTACTTCGCAACCCGCGCCGATCTTCTCGCCGCCGTCGCGCGAACCGCCATCGATCTGCAGCTGGCCGGAGCCACGGCGTTGTTGCGATCTGCTAAGTCACTAAACGAAGCGACGGCCGCGATTGGCGCCGTGGTCGTGCGGCACGAAAATACGCGGGTATTCGTCGCGTTGAATCAGGCGGCGGACCAAGAGCCCGCGCTGCAAGCGCTTTTCAATGAACTTCTGGAAGGTTTTGTTGAGGCAATAACCGACTTCCTGAAGAGAATGAATCTTCGAGCAACGCAAAGCCACGTCGACTTGCTCCACGCGGTATTCGTGGGTCTTTCTGTTATTGACTTGGCAACCGGTCGCAAGAATGGCAATGCTCGCGCCCTTGCTGCCCTCAAAAGCCTTTTCAAACTCTTGTCTAATCACGAAGCGTCAACCAAGGAGAGATAGATGCAACCTCAAGTACTGATCGTTGGAGCAGGCCCGGTGGGCTTGACCCTGGCCATGGAACTGACCCGATATGGCGTTTCAGTGCGCGTCTTCGACAAGGCGCCTGCGCGTACCGATAAGTCCAAAGCATTGGTTCTATGGTCTCGTACGCTCGAGCTGTTGGAGCGCGGCCCCGGTTCTGCTCGCTTCATCGATGCGGGATTCAAGGTCAGTGCCGTCAATATGATTTCCGGCAACAAGCTCATCGGACATGTCGATATGTCCGAGCTCGCGAGTCCTCATAGCTATGCACTCATGCTTCCGCAAGCGGATACGGAACGATTGCTCGAGGATTATCTGGCCGAGTTGGGTGTTAAGGTCGAGCGGAGCGTGGAGGTAACCGCGCTGAGCGTCGGTGACAAATCAGTCGAAGCGGTGTTGCGTCGAGCTGACGGGTCACAGGAAACGGTGTCGGCCGCGTGGCTTGCAGGGTGCGACGGCGCGCACAGTGTGGTGCGCCACTCGGTGGGCGCGACCTTTGACGGGGAAACCAATGACAGCGACTGGATCTTGGCGGATATTCACATGCGAGGCTACCCTTGTCCGGACACGGAAGCTTCCGTTTATTGGGATAAGGAAGGAGCGTTTGTAATATTCCCGATCTCGCCGGGACGCTATCGACTGATTGCTGATTTACCCGCTTCGGGCGCAGAACGTCCACCGGCGCCCACGATGGAGCAGGTGCAGGCGCTGATGAATCGGCGCGGGCCGGCGGGGATGGAAGGCTTCGATCCCATCTGGCTCGCTGGCTTTCGCATCAACGGCCGAAAAGTCTCGGACTATCGGTGGGGACGAGCGTTTCTTTTGGGTGACGCAGCCCACGTACACAGTCCCGCAGGCGGGCAGGGTATGAATACCGGTATGCAAGATGCCTTTAACCTGGCATGGAAACTCGCCTTGGTTACTCGAGGAAGCTGTGCCGAATCACTTCTCGATAGTTACAGCTCCGAACGCAGCGCGGTGGGCGATGAGGTTCTAAAATCCGCCGGCCGACTCACGACGATAGGAACATTGCGTAGTCCTGTATTGCAAACCATTCGAAACGTTGTTGGCCATGCGATACTAGGTCTCGCGCCGGCACAGCGTGCTTTTGCGGACAATATGAGCGAGCTGTCCATTGGCTATCCTCATAGCCCGTTAAATGGCACTTCCCTCGCGCAAGACGGCCCAAAGCCCGGCCAGCGATTGGCGCCCGTCGAAAATCGAAAGCCGGTCGGATCGGGCAACACGCCTCGCTTTGGCCTGATGGCGTCGCCATCGCCTGAGGTCTCGCAGCTGTTGGCGCGTTTCCACACGGTCCTCGATCCGGAGCTGTGCTCACCAAAAGGCAGCGATGGAAAGTGGCTGATCCGACCGGATGGCTATATAGCCTGCTCATCGACGAAATCTGAGGATATCGCTCAGTATCTATCTGATCTTTCGGTCGCCTAGTACTTCTATTCACTCGTTCGCAGCCGTTCGCCGAATGCGGCGTCGCGAAATTCGTCATGAGTGACGGAGTATGACTTCTTGCTACTGTTAGCTACCGAGCTGGAGGCGTTTATCGCTAATGCAGAAAAGATCAGCATCGCACTGCCTGCCGATATGGTCACTTTCGGTGAAGCAGCGCTGGACCTGCAAACGCGGTTAAAAAACGCCGCGAGGGAGCATCGACTGGACATCGCACAACAATTCGTTGCGCATCGCGTAGCCGTCGCGTCGGCAATGCGCGATCCCGTCGTGGAACGTTGTGT
>DATHKV010000195.1:0-7762 GCA_035488895.1 Steroidobacteraceae bacterium | reverse complement strand
CACCGGCGGCTCCGCCATCGGCGAGACCTCGACGAGGTCCAGAGTTTGCGAGAGGGCCATTTGCAGCGCTTCCGCGCGTGACATCACCCCTGCTTGGCTTCCATCGGCTGCGATCACTCGCACCGATGGTGCGGAGATCTCTTCATTGCGCCTTACCCGCTTCGACGTTGCGATACACGATCCTCCTAAACAGAATGTCCACGGCTCGCGACTTCCTCACGAAGAAAGGCATAGAGCTTTGGAAGCTCCATGGTGCCTAGATCTTCGCCGGCGCGCGTGCGAACGGACAGGGTGCGTCCCTCCACTTCCCGCTCACCCGCGACCAGAAGGAAAGGGACACGCTTAATTGTGTGCTCGCGGATTTTAAAGCCTACCTTCTCATACCTCAAGTCCGTTTCGACCCGAAGCCCCTGATTTTTCAGGTTTTCCGCAACTTCCAGGCAATATTTGTCCTGGGTGTTGGTAATTCCCATCACCACGGCCTGTACCGGGGCCAGCCAGGTGGGCAATTTACCGGCATGGTGTTCGATCAAAATCCCAATAAACCGCTCCAGGGAGCCAAACATCGCCCGATGCAGCATAACCGGGGTGTGCTTCTGACTGTCCTCGCCGACATAGCTCGCCCCCAGGCGACCCGGCAGGTTGAAGTCCACCTGCAGGGTCCCGCACTGCCAGTCACGTCCGATGGCATCCCTGAGGACGAACTCCAGCTTGGGTCCATAGAAGGCGCCCTCGCCCGGATTTAAGATGGTTTCGATGCCCGCCGCCGCCGAAGCGTGTCTCAAAGCAGCTTCCGCCTGATCCCAGATCTCATCCGAACCGACCCGATTTGCCGGCCGGTCTGAAAATTTGATTAGAACATCGGTGAAACCGAAGTCCCGGTATATGCTCAGGATCAAATCGGTGATCTTGACCGATTCGGCCGTGATTTGATCCGGCGTGCAGAATACATGCGCATCATCTTGAGTGAAGGAGCGCACCCGCATGAGCCCGTGCAATGCGCCCGAAGGCTCATAACGGTTCACGGCTCCGAATTCGGCAAAGCGCAGCGGCAATTCGCGGTAGCTGCGCAACCCCTGCTTGAACACCTGGATATGCCCCGGACAATTCATGGGCTTGAGCGCAAACACCCGGTTATCGGGCGTCTGCGTGAAGAACATGTTCTCGCCGAAGGTCTCGATGTGTCCGGACTTGACCCACAGCTCGCGGTCCATCACCTGCGGGGTATTGACCTCTTGATAACCCGCTTCGGTCTGGCGATGGCGCATGTAGGCAATCAACTGCTGAAACAGCGCCCAACCCTTGGGGTGCCAGAACACGGCGCCCGGCGCTTCTTCCTGCAAATGGAACAAGTCCAGTTCCCTGCCGATGCGCCGATGATCGCGCTTCTCGGCCTCCTCCAGGCGGGTCAAGTACTCCTTGAGCTGCTTCTCGTTGGCCCACGCCGTGCCGTAGATCCGCTGCAGCATTTCATTGCGCGAATCGCCGCGCCAATAGGCGCCGGCCACCTTCATCAATTTGAAGGCCTTGAGCTTGCCGGTACTGGGGACATGCGGCCCGCGGCACAGGTCCTCCCAATTGCCCTGGCCATACAGGCTGATCGATTCCCCAGGCGGGATCGCCGCGATGATCTCGGCCTTGTAGTGCTCGCCGATTCTCTTGAAATGCGCCACCGCTTCGTCTCGCGGCAGCACGCGGCGGTGCACTTTCAAATCCTTGGCGGAGATCTCGGCCATGCGTTTTTCGATCGATGCCAGATCTTCGGTCGAGAACGGCCGCTTGTACGCAAAATCATAGTAAAAGCCGTTATCGACCACGGGACCAATGGTGACTTGGGCCTCGGGAAAGAGCTCTTGCACGGCATTCGCCAACAGATGCGCCGTGGAGTGCCGAATGATCTCCAAGCCTTCGGGGTCCTTGTCGGTCACGATGCTCAAAGTGGCATCCTGGTCGATCGAGGTCGAAGTATCGACCAGCCTGCCGTTGACCTTGCCGGCCAGCGCCGCTTTTGCGAGCCCCGGCCCAATGCTGGCCGCCACGTCGGCCACCGATACCGGCTGGTCGAAATGTTTTTGGCTACCGTCAGGAAGAGTAATCGCTGGCATAAAGGCATCTTAGCAAAGGGGGCCTGCATCCCTTTTTGAAAAGGGATGGTGCGCGCTAGTGGGATCGAACCACTGACCCCCACCATGTCAAGGTGATGCTCTACCGCTGAGCTAAGCGCGCTCAAGGGCGCGAAAGATACCGGATTCGCGGGCGCCGATAAAGGGAAAGACGCCCCAAGGCGCCAAAAATCACGCTTTGGGGGGTGCGCCCGGGGTTTTTGCCGCGTACCGGAATTGAATCTCGCCGATCGTCAGGATGTCGCCATCGTTCAAGACCTGCCGCGTCACCTTGCGGCCGTTCACGATGACACCGTTGGTGCTGTTGAGGTCCTCGATGATGGCCTCCCGCGTTCCCGCCAATATGAGCGCGTGGTGGCGGCTGACCGACGTGGAATCGACATGCAGCTCGCAACCCTGCGCGCGCCCAATCCGCGTGCGACGTCCCAAGGAATGGCTGATGCTTCGGTCGCCATCGATGCGGATCAGCTCCGGCGACCATTCCGGAGTCGCCGCTCCGCTCGCTCCCGGTCCGACCGAGGATCCCAGCCTCTCCATGCTGGTCTGAATTCTGCCGAGCACATTGGCATTGTTGCTCTCGCTGCGTTCCAGACGCCGGATGAGGAATTCGCGCTCCTCGAGTTGACCCCGGGTGCGTTCCAGCGCAGAACGTAATTTATCGCCCTCTGCCGTCAGTTCATCGATGGCAAGGGTCTTCAGCGTCAGCTCGTCCCGCAGGCGCTTCACCTCGCCCTCGATCACCTCAATCGGCCGCCGCGCTTCCTGCAGGTGAGCCATGAGCACGGTCATCTCTTGCTCGTTCGCTTCCGCTTCCGCTTCGAGTTCTGAGACCTTGGCCGCATGCTCGGCCTGCATTGCCGCGACGCGCTGCGCGCTGCTTTCGAGGGCCGAGCGTGTTTCGGCGAGCGATTGCTCCCGCGCTGCCAGCTCCGTGTTCAGACGCGCCCGATCTGCCTCAACCGTCGCAATCTTGGTGGTCCACTCGAGGCGCTGCTGCTCGGCCTGTTCGAGGCTCTTCGCTTGTTGCGCCGAAGAACTGGCCTGCGTCGCCGCGGCGTTTTGCAGCTGCTGAACAGTTGCCGCGTGCGCGGCCACGGCCGCCTCCAAGGCCACCAACTGATCCCGCATCCGATCGCGCTCGAGCACGAGCGCATCTCGAGCCGCGTCCGCGGCGCCGATTTTTGCGTCCATGTCGCGAAACAAATTCTGCTCGAACCCGCTGCGCCAATCCCGAGATCGCAGCAGTTCCAATTGGGAGCTTGCCTGAGTCTTCGCGGCCGCCAATTCAGCCCGAATCCCGTGCATTTCAGCTTCGCTGCGCTTGAGCTGCGCGATGAGCGAGGTGCTCTGCTGCTGGCTGCCCTTCAGCTCCGCTGTCAGGGCGTTCAACTGCGCACGCACTGCGGATAATTCCTGTTCCAGTTGCGTACCGCTCTTGGCGCGCGCTTCCAGAACGGGCAGCACCTTGGCATGTTCTGCCTGCAGGGTAGAAAGTTGAGCATCCCGCTCGCCCAAGGAATGCAGCACCTGAACGATGGTGGCGTCTCGGGCGGCAAGCGAATCCCGCAACGTCCGCCCCTCGGCTTGATGTCGTTCCGATTCCTGCGACACTGCATCGGCTCGAACCCGGGCCGCTTCGAGCGCGGCGCTGTTCTCGGCCGTGGACTTTTCAAAATCCTTGAGTCGCGCACTCTGCACATCGAGCGCGGCGCGGGCCGCCGCCACATCTCTTTCCAGGGTGTTGACGCGGGTGCTGGCGGCTACTTCGGCATCACGGGCGCGCTCATAAGAGCGGGTCAAAGACTCGAATTCGGCATTCTGCCGCGCAATGCGTTCTTCTACCGAGCGCAAGCTCTCCGCCAGCGAGGGCAGATCGATGGACGAAGGGCGAACGAAGTCGCTTTGCGGACTGCTCGCGACCAGGGTCGCCCCGGACCCCGCCGGCGGGCGCTCCATGCGGACCGCGTCATCGGCGACATCCGCATCGAACAGCACTCCTTCGAGGATCGGGAGCTTGTCGGTTTTATCGAGGTCCACCTCTTGCGGCTGACCGATTTCCATTGCCATAAGTGCCTACCCTGCCCGTGTGCTCGGCAGCCCAAATGCCGAAGCCCGCAGCTTTTGAATTTCATCCCGCACTCGCGCGGCCTGCTCGAACTCGAGGTTGCGCGCCAATTTGGTCATTTCGACTTCAAGCTTCTTGATGCGCTTGACCGCCTGTTCGGGAGCCAACAACGCAACGTCCCCACCGGATCCATAGCGTTCGCCCTCCTGAACCTCGCGCGCACCTTCCATGACGTCAGCAACCGCCTTGATGATGCTGCGCGGCGTAATGCCATGCTCAGCATTATACTGAATCTGCCTGTTGCGGCGGCGGTCGGTCTCGGCGATGGCCCGTTCGATCGAGCCGGTGCGCACATCCGCGTACAAGATGGCCTTGCCCGCGAGGTTGCGCGCCGCGCGGCCGATGGTCTGGATCAAAGAACCCTCGGACCGCAGGAATCCTTCCTTGTCGGCATCCAGAATCGCCACCAGGGACACCTCGGGCATGTCGAGACCTTCGCGCAGCAAATTGATGCCGACGATCACATCAAATTTGCCCAAACGCAAATCGCGGATGATCTCGGAGCGTTCGACCGTCTCAATGTCCGAATGCAGGTAGCGAACCCTGACTCCGTGCTCATTCAAATACTCGGTCAGATCCTCCGCCATGCGCTTGGTGAGCGTGGTGACCAACACCCGCTCATTCGCCTGGGCCCGGAGGCGGATCTCCGAGAGCAGATCATCCACCTGCGCCCGCACCGGACGAATCTCCACCGCCGGATCGGTGAGGCCCGTCGGCCGCACGACTTGTTCGATGACCTGTGCGGAGACGCGCTTCTCGTAGGCCGCCGGGGTGGCCGACACGTAGATCGCCTGCGGGGCCAGATGCTCGAACTCCTCAAATCTCAACGGTCGATTATCGAGCGCCGAGGGCAGTCGGAAGCCGTACTCGACCAGGGTCTCCTTGCGCGAACGATCACCCTTGTACATGGCGCCGAGCTGCGGAATGGTCTGATGACTTTCGTCGATCACCATCAGCGCATCTTTCGGCAGATAGTCGAACAAGCAAGGCGGCGGCTCACCGGGAGACCGTCCCGACAAATAGCGCGAGTAATTTTCGATGCCGGCGCAGTAGCCGACCTCGTGCATCATTTCCAGGTCAAATAACGTGCGCTGCTGCAGCCGCTGTGCTTCCACCAGTTTGCCGGCGGCATTCAAGTCGAGAAGGCGCGTTCGCAGCTCATCGCGGATCTGGTCGACCGCTGAGTGCACGCGTTCCTTCGGCGTCACGTAGTGGGACGAGGGATAGATCGTGAGCCGCGGCACCTTGCGCATCACTTCGCCGGTCAATGGATCGAAGAAGCTCAAAGTCTCGACCCGATCGTCAAACAACTCCACGCGCACGGCTTCGCGCTCCGATTCCGCGGGAAAAATATCGATGACATCGCCGCGCACCCGATAGGTGCCCTGCTGCAGATCGATTTCATTGCGCGTGTACTGCATGTCGGCCAGTCGGCGCAGGAGCTTGCGCTGCTCGAGCATGTCGCCCCGCGACATGTGCAGCACCATGCTCAAATAGGCGTTCGGATCGCCCAATCCGTATATCGCCGAGACCGTGGCCACGATGATGGAATCGGGCCGCTCGAGCAGCGCCTTCGTGGCCGACAAGCGCATCTGCTCGATGTGCTCGTTGATCGAGGCATCCTTTTCGATGAACGTGTCCGACGCAGGGACGTAGGCCTCGGGCTGGTAGTAGTCGTAATAGGAAACGAAATACTCAACCGCGTTTTTCGGAAAGAAGATCTTGAACTCGCCGTACAACTGCGCCGCGAGGGTCTTGTTGTGGGCCAGGACCAGCGTCGGGCGCTGCACCTGCTGAATGACATTGGCGATGGTGAAGGTTTTGCCGGAGCCGGTCACGCCCAAAAGAGTTTGGTGCGCGAGACCGCTGGTCAAACCGTCGACCAGCTTTTCTATTGCCTGCGGCTGATCTCCCGCGGGCAGATAATCCGAGAACAGTTCAAACGTCATTGCATCACATTCTCTCACGTTGCTGGCTTTCAAGGGATTTACGCTATTGCGCAGTGCACTCGTCCGCACTTCCGGAAGTCATATGTCACGCCGATGTCACCCGGACTCGCCTGGCGTGGGGTGTTGTTTTTTCGTACACTGAAGCGCCGGATTTAACATAGGAATTCCCCCCTTGCCCGTGTCCCTTTCCAAGCGCGTTCAAAAGGTTAAGCCCTCCCCGACCCTGGCCATGACCGCCCGTGCCGCGAGGCTCAAGGCGGAGGGCAAGGACATCATCGGATTGGCGACGGGCGAACCGGATTTCGATACGCCCACGCATATCTCAGATGCGGGCGTAGACGCGATTCGCAAGGGGATCACCCGATATACGGCAGTCGACGGCACCGGCGAATTGAAGGACGCTATCATTGCCAAGTTCAAGCGCGATAACGCGCTCACCTATGAACGCGGCCAAATCCTGGTGTCCTCGGGAGCCAAGCAGACCTGCTTCAATGCCTGCGCAGCACTCCTGGATCCGGGCGATGAATGTGTGATCCCTGCCCCCTACTGGGTGTCCTACCCGGATATGGCACTCCTGGCGGATGGCGTGCCCGTGAGCGTGTATGCCGGCCCGGCCCAAGGCTACAAGATCACTGCGGCGCAGCTTGGGGCGGCCATCACGCCCCGCACGAAGTTGTTCATCATCAATAGTCCAAGCAACCCCACCGGTGCGGCATACACCAAGTCAGAGCTGCAGGCGCTGGGACAGGTTTTGGCCCAGCATCCCCAGATCGTGATCGCCTCGGATGAGATGTACGAGCACATTTACTGGGCGCCTGAGCCATTTACCAGCTTTGCGCAAGCCAACCCCCACCTCTATGACCGCACCCTCACCATCAACGGGGTGTCGAAGGCCTATGCCATGACCGGCTGGAGAATTGGCTATTGCGGTGGCCCGAAGGAGATCGTCGCGGCGATGTCGACGGTTCAGGGGCAATCTACGTCCAATGCCTCGAGCATTTCGCAACGAGCCTCCACCGTCGCGCTCAACGCCGACCAGTCCTGCGTCACCGAGATGAATAAGGCCTTCAAGGCGCGTCATGACTTTGTGGTCCCCGCCTTGAATGCAATTCCCGGTATTTCATGCCTGCCCGGCGCCGGCACGTTCTATGCCTTCGCGAATGTCGAAGGCGCGATGCGGAGCCTGGGCCTCAAGGACGACAATGAATTCGCTGAGTTCTTGCTGGCGAATGCCGGCGTGGCCGTCGTTCCCGGGTCCGGGTTCGGTGCGCCCAATCACATGCGCGTCTCCTTCGCCAGCAGCATGGAGACTCTCAAAGATGCGCTCAATCGGATTGCCGTTGCGGTGTCGCCGGCCCTGGCCAAACGGGCTTAGCGGATCGCAAGGCCCTGGGGCCCCTAGCCGTCGCGGTCACGCGCCGTTGTGATTGAGGGGTTGTTTCTTGACTTAAATGCGCGGCTTCCCGACAATCCGCGCCTCTTCCGATTCCCCGGTAGCTCAGTGGTAGAGCGACGGACTGTTAATCCGTTGGTCGGCGGTTCGAATCCGTCCCGGGGAGCCAGAT